>JAGLTY010000007.1 GCA_023135025.1 Bacteroidales bacterium
GGTGGTCCCAGGATCTCAGTGGCCATTTTGCGGGAGAGTTTCTTATCATAACTCTCTTCGAAAGCAATATGTCTGGCCATTACGCGTACCAGTTTGGCGATCTGCTTGTCCAGTTGCCTTACTCCCGATTCGCGTGTATAGCCTTCAATGATCTGTTCCAGCACTGAAGGGGAGATGGAGAACTGTTGCCGGGTAAGTCCATGCTTATCTATCTGGTCCGGAATCAGGTGCCTTTTTGCGATCTGAATCTTCTCTTCCACAATGTAGCCGGAGAGATCGATGATCTCCATCCTGTCCAGGAGGGCAGGGTTAATACCTGCCGTGGTATTGGCAGTGGCTACAAACATCACTTTTGAAAGATCATAATCCAGTTCCAGGAAGTTGTCGTGGAAAGTGCTGTTCTGTTCCGGATCGAGCACCTCCAGGAGGGCCGATTCCGGATTTCCCTGGGCACCTCTTCCTACTTTGTCAATTTCATCCAGTACAAATACCGGGTTCGACGATTTGACTTTTTTCAGATTCTGGACCACCCTTCCTGGCATGGCACCTATATAGGTTTTCCTGTGGCCCCTGATTTCGGCTTCATCATGGAGTCCGCCCAGTGACATTCTGACATATTTTCTGTTCAGAGCCTCTGCTATTGATTTACCAAGGGAGGTTTTCCCAACGCCCGGGGGGCCTACCAGACAGAGAATGGGTGACTTCAGGTCTCCTTTTAGCTTCAGAACTGCAAGGTGCTCCAGGATCCTGTCCTTTACTTTTTCCAGCCCGAAGTGGTCCTTGTCCAGAATCCGGCTGGCACGTTTCAGATTAAAGTTATCTTTGGTGTACTCATTCCAGGGAAGCTCAACCAGTGTCTGGATATAGTTGACCTGGACCGAATATTCGCCGGTGGCCGGATTTAATCTAAGCAGCTTATCCAGCTCCTTTTTAAAAGCAGCTGCTACCTCCTTGCTCCATTTTTTCTTTTTTCCTTTTTCTCTGAAATCGATCACCTCCTGGTCCTGCGGTGACCCTCCCAGCTCATCCTGAATGGTTTTCATCTGCTGGTGCAACAGGAACTCTCTCTGTTGCTGATCCAGGTCGCTTTTTACCTTGGTCTGAATATCGTTCTTCAGTTCCAGCATCTGAACCTCGTTGGAAAGGCTTTCCAGCAGGGTAAAACCCCGTTTTGACACACTGTTGGTTTCGAGCAGTTTCTGTTTTTGTTTCAGGGAGAGTTCACTATTGGAAGCAAGAAAGTTAACCAGGAAAGAGGGGCTCTCAATGTTCTTTACGGCAAAAGTTGCTTCTGTAGGTATATTGGAAGAGAGCTTAATGATTTTGATAGCCAGATCTTTCAGTGCGGCTGCCACAGCTTTGGCTTCACCTGCGGGTTCATCCTCATCATCCTCCATCGGGGTAATCCTGGCCATGTGATAAGGTTTTTCAGTAAGCAGGTCGTTCATCATAAACCGCTTCCTTCCCTGGATAATCACCGATGTGGACCCATCGGGCATCTCCAGGATCTTCAGGATCTGTGCAACGGTCCCGATTTTGAAAAGATCATCCAGTTCAGGATCCTCAATGGTACCATCCTTCTGGGCCACGGCTCCCAGAATTTTACTCTTTTTATATACCTCCTGTACAAGTTTCAGGGATTTATCCCTGCCCACGGTAATGGGTATCACCACACCCGGGAACAGAACTGTATTGCGCAATGGCAGGATCGGCAATACATCGGGGATGTTTACTTTTTTCAGGTCCTCCTCTTCCTCCTGCGAGAGCAAAGGAATATATTCTGTCTCTTCGTCAATAGTGATCATCAGCTTCTCAATACTATTTAAACTCATTATGCAGTCAATCTGTCAGCTCCACTGCTCTGGAACTGGCCACACCATTATGTCAATAAGCGTGCCAAGAAATAATACACCCGGGCAGGGGTATTTGTTTAAAAAGTCTTTAAATCAGTTTAGATGTATCTGATGGTGACCTCCTTCAGAAACTTCTCTTCCAGCATCCTGGCCATTCGTTTCACAACGGTTCTTCTAATTTCGAGATCGATGGGAAGGTTTGGATCCTGGTGTGCAATATTCACCCTGGTTCCGATAATGAAATGAATCTCATCACTTTGTTGAACCAGTTTCACAATCCGGTCCGCAGGCCCCTTGCCCAGAGTAAAAGAGGGGGAGAAATCCTTAAGGAGTCGGGTTACCTTTGTGATGGTCAGAATTCCCTCTGTGACAAGGTCAATCCCCTCCATATAGGAGACCGGAGGCAGCTCCGGGTCTTCAAATACCAGGCTGTCTTCAATCTCCACATCCAGTTCACGGGCAATGATATCGGCGGTGGTGGCTCCGCACACCACTTTTTTTCCTTTGAATGCCCTGACTGAATCACCCAGTTCTTTGTCGTTCTCCTCTTCATAGGGGGGGCCGGTGATAATCATCAACTTTCGCGGTTTCCGAAAATAGATACTGGCACAGCTGGTATCGTCCTTGGAACTGTACCCATCGTTACGATGAGCCATATTCACCATTTTTGATGCCAGTTTAGAGGCAGATATTTTGGGACTGTTCTCTACCAGCTGAATGGCATGCTCCTGCATATTCTCCCTTCCCCATCCCAGTGGAAACTTGTCTGTCCCCAGTCCTGACTGGGCAATGCCGTCACTACAGAATATGATCCTGTCCTCTTTCCTGGGTTCAAACTGGCAGGAGAGAATCTCCTTGCCTCTATTTTTTTCACTCTCAAGGGTCAGGCTCTTCCAGCCAGGATCAAAGGGCTTATTGTCTCTCAGTATAATGGTCTGGGGGTTGTCAAACTCCAGGATATTAATCAGTCCGTCGTGTTCAATATCCACAATGGTAAAGGTGGAATAGCTCATCTGCCGTTCGCTGCATACCGGCAGGGTGTTCATGATGATCTCAGCAATCCGCTCCACTGCCTTATGCTCCATTGTGAAATTTACGGCCATAGTGGCTGTAAGTGTGGCCAGGACATTGGCTTTCACTCCGTGCCCCATCCCATCGGACAAAACCACAATGGTGCGGTTCTCCTCTTTCACCTTACGGCTGAGAAACACATCCCCACAAATACGCTCATTGCCAAAATTGCGTTGTTCGCAGGCGACCTCCATATAAAATTTACCACTCATCGATCTTTCAGGTCCTGTCTGAGGTTATACGATTCAATAATCGAATTGAGCATCCTTTCTGCTTCTGAAGTTCCTTCCCCCAGGATAAAACCGATCTGCTGCGCCAGGCTCAGGTTCTTGTCAATGACCTCGGTGAGCCGTTTTACCACCTCCTCTTTCTCTACTTCGGGGGCTGACATATCCCGGATCACCGCACCAACAATCTTCTCTTTTTCTATAACAAACACGCTTACATTCAGGATCTTGCCTTCATGATGAATATCTCTGTTGGTAATGGATTCATTTTGTGCAAGCACATAGGTAAACAGGTTGTAGAAGTTATAGGGGAGGAGTGTCTTCAAATCGGCACCGGCAAGTCCGGGCACCACCTCGTTGATCTCCTTTGCATCCTCTCCAAGCATCTCGATAAAACTGTCATTGGTCTGAATAATCTTCAGGTTCATATCACAGATAACCACCATAGAAGGTAGTTTATGGAGCATGCGGCGAACTATTTCAGAAGCCTCCCGGGCAGCCTCCTTCTCTTTTTGAGCAAGCCGCTCCGATCTCTTGAGGGCATCCTGTGCCTGTGCCAGCTTTTCATTGCTGATCTTCAGGGATTGGATATGATCCTGTCTGTTCCTGGATGCATAGATGTTGCACATCTCCGGAATGGCCAGGCCCTGGGCAATGGCAGTGGCAAAGTCGGTGCAGCTTGCATATCCGCATGCACCACACCCTATATCTGAAGGATTCAACTGATCAATCTCTTTCAGAATTTTATTCAGCTTACTTTCAGATGGAACCGGAAGAGATTGGTCATCTGCCCTGAATGTGCGATTCAAATTCAGTGATTCAAATTCAGTCATGCTGGCCTCCCATGCATCCTTGTCCAGTGTCTTTATCCGCTTGTTTACATATTTAATAAGCTGACTATGCCTTAAAATTCTTCTCCCCCCGGCACTGGTTCCTCTTCCCATGAGGAACTCTTTGTAAAAGAGATTGAAATGGTGTTTGATGGTTCCGATATCCTCCTCAAACTCCCTGATGGCGTCAATCATTCCGTTACCCTCTACTGTGATTACAGGGGTGAGGTGTAGTTCCTCCTCGATACCGGCTGCCTGGATGATTCCGTTGGCCACAGGGAAGAAAGAGCCTTTAAAGCCCAGCGGGGCATCAAAATCACTGTATTCAAGATCCGTTTCATGGATGTTGGCCTCACTGAAGAGTTCCCTGAGCTCCACAAAGGTGATGGCCAGGTCGATGCGGCTATCTCCTTCGAATCGCCTGATCTCATCTTTGCTGGCAATTAACGGACTGATATGAACCAGGATCACATCTTCGCCGGCAATCTTCCGGATCACTTTAGCTGTTGCAGCTACCGGTGGGATGATGGGAGCCAGGTTGGGCACTAGTGCGGGTTTGTATTTTTCAACAAAGGAGACGGTCACCGGATCGTTGGACATGATGTAATACTTTCCCTTGCTTTTTTTGAAAAGATCCTTGTAGGCCTTTGCCACCAGATCCACTCCAAATGCAACTTCGTTGATATACTGAAAGCCCAGCATACGAAGCATCTGGACAAATTTCCTATAGTCTGTGATATCGGGAAACTCCCCTGCAATGGAGGGATCCACAAGTGCAGCTACCTTTTTCCCTCTTCCCAGGATCTTTCTCAGGTCATCCAGGGAGTTCCTGACTTCAATGGCACCAGGACCACACACGGCCACACAGCTTCCACAGCCAATACACCTTTCGGGGATGATTTCGGGTTTTACTTTTTCGGTCTGCACCCTTATTGCTTTCACCGGGCAGGCCCTTACGCATGCATAACAGGCAATGCAAGTTTCACTGTTGATTTTCAGGAGGGGTTCCATATAAGTTGTTTACATCTCTCCAAGTTCGGTTTCAAGGATCTCCAGAACGCTCTCGTCGGTCACCTCCTCATATACCCTATTTCCGATCTTCATCACCGGACCTGCATTGCAGTTGTTGAAGCAGTGGTTTCCTTTCAGTATTACATCGCTCTCCAGGTTGTGGTCCTTCAGGTATTTCTGGACCACCAGGAGGGTCTTTTTGTTTCCGCGACTGAAACAGGAACTACCCAGGCATATTTTTATCTCCTTTTTTAAAAGTGTCATTCCGATCAAGCTGGTTAAAGTTAATAAAATCAGGTGATCTGCTGTAATTTATAATCTGTTCAAATTAATTACTGTTTTTCAAATAACAAACTTAATCAATATCTTTGAGCGTTCTGTGAAAATCACTGTAATTCTGTGTTAAAAAGTTGATCCTGATTCAATTTTATGGCTGACGATACAGCAAGAATAGAAGAGATCCTGCAGCGGTTCCCGCAAATAAAGAGGAATGCGCTGATCCCGCTTCTTCAGGCTTTTCAGGATGAATTTGGTTATATTTCCGAGGAGGCCATTTCCAGGATTGGCGCACATCTCTCTCTACCCACCAGCAAAGTCTACGGCCTGGCCACTTTCTATAATCAGTTCTCTTTCTCACCAAGAGGTTTCTACCATGTGGTCCTCTGTAATGGCACTGCATGCCACATGGGTGGTGCCGGGGAGTTGTTGAATGAAATCACCAAACTGCTTGATATCGAAGATGGAGAGACCACACGTGACGGTCTGTTTAGTCTGGAGGTACAATCCTGTATAGGGGCGTGTGGACAGTCACCTGTAATGGCAGTGAATGGTGCCTATTATTCTGGAATCACTGTGAAGGAGGTCAGGGAGATCATCAATCAATACAGGGAAGATGCAGAGAGATAGAGCATTTTTGTTAAAGCTGGCACAGTGTGACCATTCTGAGCTGAATCCTGATGAATTACGGCAGGTGGATATACTCAGGAAGATTCAGGTCCCAAAGCCACTGGTGATGGTGAACAGCTCCACTTCCGGAATTGTAGCAGGATCGAAAAAAACATGGGAGGCCATTGAACAGTATGCGGCGGACCGTTCCATTGAAATTGACCTGACCGAAACGGGAAGTATTGGATTGAGTTCAGAAGATCCTGTGGTTTCGGTACAGTTGCCGGGACGTGCCCGCATCTTTTTTCGCAGGATTACCCCTGAGAAGGTCCTCTCTTTGCTGGATGACCTCTTTCACCAGGTAGTGCCTGATCAGAATGTCATTGGACAGCTTTGGTGTGAGGGACAGGAGTCCTGGAAGGATGTTCCGGCCCTGGAAGATATACCATATTTTGCATTGCAGAGCCGTATCGTCATGGAGTCTTGTGGAATCATCGATCCTTTCTCATTTGAAGAGTATATTGCAGGCGGCGGATACAGGGCATTTCTGAATACCATTCGCAGTTACACATTCAGTGAGGTTTGTGACCTGGTGAGTGACAGTGGACTGAGGGGTCGGTCGGGAGGGGGATTTCCAACCGGTGAGAAATGGAAAGCAGCATTTCGGACACCCTCCGATCAAAAATTTATGGTCTGCAACGCCGAGGAGAGTGATCCCGGTGCATTTATGGATCGTACCCTGATGGAGGGAAACCCGTTTCAGTTACTGGAGGGCATCTCTATTGCAGCCTATGCCATCGGTTCCAACAGGGCCTATATCTATATCCGTAGTGAGTACAAAGAGGCCATCAGGCGCATTAACAATGCCATTAAGGAACTAAGAGAGATGGGGCTGCTGGGGGACAATATCCTGGATAGTGGTTATAACCTTCAAATCTCACTGCGCAAGGGTCCGGGTGCATTTGTCTGTGGGGAGGAAACCGCCCTGATAGCGAGCCTGGAGGGGAGAAGGGGAATGCCTTCTTCCAAACCACCTTACCCATCCACTTCAGGTTACCTGGGACGACCTACAGTGGTCAATAACGTGGAGACCCTCTCCAATTTGCCCGGAATCATAAGAAATGGCCCCGACTGGTTTAAGGGGATAGGAACAGGGGATTGTCCTGGAACCAAGATATTTAGTATTTCGGGCCGGGTAAAAATGGCCGGATTGGTTGAAGTGCCTATGGGTACCTCCTTCGATACCATCGTCAATAAGATTATCGGTGGAGTTGGTAAAGGCAGGGAACTGAAAGCACTGCATGTGGGGGGACCATCGGGGTGTATGGTTCCTGTGGAACTGATGGAGATTCCTGTGACATATGAAACCCTGAAGGAGAAAGGGCTGGTGATGGGTTCGGGAGGAGTTATTGTCATGGATGACAGGACCTGTGTGGTCAATACGGTCAGGTACTTTATGGAGTATTTGCATAAACAGAGTTGCGGAAAATGCATCCCCTGCAGGGAAGGGACAAGACGAATGGCCGAGATCCTGACCAGCATCACTCGGAAACCTGTAGATGAGGAGGGGCATACCACCCTGGAGAGGTTCAAAGGTGTGATGCAGCTGGAGAATCTGGCTGAGGTGATGAAGGATACCTCTCTTTGCGGACTTGGTCAGAATGCGCCCAACCCGGTAGTGAGTACGCTTAAATATTTCAGGCATGAATATGAGGAGCATATCTTCGATAGGCGATGTCCTTCCAACTCATGCACAGAGTTACGTAGCTGGTTCATTGATGTGGACCTCTGTACCGGATGCTCCATCTGCGCCAAAAGGTGTCCGGCCGAAGCGATTATCGGTACAGCGAGACACCCCTATTTTATCGTTCAGGAGAAGTGTATTGGGTGTGGAATCTGCCATGAGGTATGCAAGTTTACAGCAGTGTATTATAAATAGTGAATGATGGGAATAAGGCTGGAGGTAAATGGAAGAAGCATTGAAGCGGAGAAGGGAGAGACCATACTCTCTGCCCTGAATCGCAATGGCATGCATGTGCCTACCATCTGTAGCATGAAGGACCTCTCTCCTTCCGGGGCATGCCGTATGTGTGTTGTTGAGGTTGAGGGGAGAGAGAACCTGGTTCCATCCTGTTCTTTCCCCATTGAGGGCCCCATGAAGATCATGACCCATTCTCCCAGGGTATTGAGGGCACGGAAGACCAATGTGGAGTTGTTGCTCTCAAATCATCCCGACGATTGCCTTTACTGCGAGCGGAACGGCTCATGTGAACTGCAATCGCTCGCCGAAGATCTGAACATCAGGGAGAGACGTATTCCGGGAAAAAGAACTCCCCATAAGATTGATAAGTCAAGTCCGGCCATCATTTGGGACCCATCCAAATGCATACTCTGTGGGCGATGTGTAAGGATCTGTGAGGAGATTATGCATACCTCTGCTCTGGATTTTGCACACAGGGGAAACCAATTGAAGATATCAACCACCCTTGGCAAGCCGCTTAACTACTCAAATTGCACCTCCTGTGGCCAATGCCTGAATGCCTGTCCCACAGGGGCACTTATTGAACATGTGCAATTTCCCGAACTGGAAGTACATATTCATGCTCCCGGCAAGCTGGTGGTGGCCCAGTACAGTCCGGCCGTGGCCATCTCTGTGGCTGAACTGTTGGGATTTAAACCCGGTACCGATTTGAGTGGGATCATCAACGCCGTGTTGCGCAGGTATGGATTCGATTTTGTATTTGAAACCTCTTTTGGAGCCGATCTGATGATCATGGAACAGGCCAGGGTATACCAGGAACGTATGGGGGAGGGGAACGAATTTCCTTTGATCACCAGTTCCTGTCCGGCATGGGTTCATTATGTGGAACAATACTATCCTGAGTTGATGCCGTTTCTCTCCCCATTGAAATCACCACAGCAGATGGTCGGTGCACTGATCAGGGAGTGGTTTCCCAGGGTGGGGAAACAGGAGGGAAAAGAGATCGTTTCAGTGGTGATCTCCTCATGCACGGCTGCCAAGACCGAAGCAAGGAGGGTGGAGATGACCTATGCGGGAATTCCCGTGATCGACCTGGTTCTGACCACACGTGAACTGGCCAGAATGATTAAACTCAGCGGACTCGACCTGGAGCAACTGGAGCCGGAGATGCCCGATGCACCATTCTGTTCGACAGGTTCTGCCGGGAAGCTTACCGGTGTAGCAGGTGGGGAGATAGAAGCCACAGTTCGCACCATTTATGCTCAAACCACAGGGAGAGAGATGCCCCCATCAAAACTGCACAGGTTCCGGGTTCATAAATCTTATCGTGAGATGACTGTTAAAGCGGGGAATACCGAGATCAGGATGGGTACAGTCAGTGGTCTCGCCAATGCGGTCACACTGATTGAAGAGCTCAAAACAGGAAAGAGGAGACTGGACCTCCTGGAGGTGATGGCCTGTCCGGAAGGATGCATCAATGGGGGCGGACAACCCATACCGGTGGATGAAAAACTACTTCGAGCCAGATCAAAGGCTGTTTACGACATGGATAACGGGAGTGACCTGCATACGGCTCACAGCAACCAGGTTGTGCAGGATATTTACAATGATTTTCTGGGGGAACCAGGAGGAAAGCTGAGCCGGGAGCTGCTCTATACCACCTTTACAAAAAGGGAGGTTTTATTATAGATGGAACAGAGGGTTAGAAAGAGGGGACTCGTTTATACTGTCAAGGATCTGTGCAGGGTATGCTACACCTGTGTCAGGGAGTGCCCGGTAAAGGCCATCAGGATTGTGGACGGCCAGGCCGAGGTGGTGGCAGAGCGTTGTATTGCCTGCGGGAACTGTACCATAGTCTGTTCTCAGGGAGCAAAGGTATATGAGCGCTCCATCGACCGGGTGAACGATCTGTTGCGGGATGAGAAAGAGGTGACAGCCATTGTGGCGCCAAGCTATGTAGCAGAGTTTGAGGATGTTCCAGACACAACTCTTTTTGCAGGTATGTTAAAGAAGCTTGGATTTAACCAGCTGTATGAGGTGGGTATGGGGGCCGATCTTGTAGCTGAGGAGTATGAAAAACTGATCAATGGAAATTCCGGTAAAGGATATATAAATTCTGATTGTCCGGCCATTGTCTCTTTCATCGAAAAATACCATCCCGACCTGATTGAATCGCTTACTCCGGTGGTATCTCCAATGGTGGCCACTGTGCGGTATATCAGGGAGGTATCGAAAAGCAATGCAAGGATTGTGTTTATCGGACCGTGTGTGGCAAAAAAGGAGGAGTCGGATGAGGTGGATGAGGTGATTACCTTTTCAGAGTTGAGGAGTATGTTTACATCCAGAAGGATCAGGGCTTCCAATGTGGAGCGGGCAGCGTTTACACCACCCCTTGCCATGAAAGGAGCAGGCTTCCCTGTAAGCAGAGGTCTGCTTCAATCGATGAACCTGGAGGGAAATCATGTGGACCAGCGGGTTATTGTTGCGGAAGGAAGGGTTCACTTCCAGGAGGCGATCAGGGAGTATGCTTCAGGGAAGCTGGGTTCCATGCAACTTGAGCTGCTCTGTTGTGAAGGGTGTATCATGGGACCGGGAACCAGCCCTGACGGGAATAAGTTTGTCCGTAGAAGCCATGTGCTCAACCACCTATACCAAAGAGTTGATAAGGCCAATGGAGAGACAGAGGGGGTAAGGGCGGAACACTGTAACCTGGATCTTGGCCGTTCCTTTAAAAGGGGCGATCAGCGCATCAGTGTTTCATCGGAAGATGAGATTGAAAAAGTACTTTTTCAGATGGGAAAGTTCTCTCAACAGGATCACCTGGATTGTGGAGCGTGCGGATACGACACATGTCTGAGCCATGCAAGGGCTATTACACAGGGACTTGCCGAGGTGGAGATGTGCCTTCCCTATTCCATAGATACCCTGCACCAGACCATTCATAAACTGGCTGATTCAAATCATAAGTTGCTCTCTGTGGAACAGGCCCTGCAACAGAGTGAAAAACTGGCACATATGGGACAGCTCGCCGCGGGAATTGCCCATGAATTAAACAACCCGCTTGGAGTGGTCATTATGTACAGCAACCTTCTGCTTGAGGAGAGCGGTGATGATCAACAGTTGAAGGAGGATCTGGAATTAATTGTGGAGCAGGCGGGGAGGTGCAAGTCCATTGTGGGCGGATTACTGAATTTTGCAAGGAAGAACCAGGTAAAGTATTCCCGCATCGATCTGGAGGAGTTGATGAGAATAAGCACTACCTCCATGATTTTTCCTGATAACATCACCTTAAACATGGAGAACCATCTCTCCAATCCTTTCGCTGAGATGGACAGGGAGCAGATGGTTCAGGTGATCACCAACCTGTTGAAGAACGGAATGGAAGCCATGCCCAATGGCGGGACCCTAACTGTGAATCTCTCTGATAGCCACGACCGGGTGATTATCAAGATCCGGGATGAGGGTACCGGAATCTCTCCTGGCGATCTGGAGAAGGTATTTGAACCGTTCTATACAACCAAGGGCATTGGAAAAGGTACAGGCCTTGGATTGGCCACAACCTATGGGATCGTTAAGATGCACAGGGGAGAGGTCGATGTGAAATCCAATACACAGCCTGAAAAAGGGCCCACTGGAACGGAATTTACCATTAAGCTTCCCAGGAAGTTAGTGCAATAGTGCCTGGGGAAATAGTTAGATTGTAGTTATGAGTGAAAAGAAGAAGAGCATTTTGCTGGCGGATGATGATCCGGATATGATTTTCCTGGTGAAACATCACCTGGAGCGCTGGGGATATGAGGTGATTGCTGTGGAATCGAGGGAGGAAGCTGAGCGCTACCTGGAGAGTGGATGTCCCGATCTGGCTATTCTCGATCTGATGATGGAGGAGGAGGACAGCGGTTTTATCCTCTCATACAGGATTAAAAAGTGCCGGCCCGAAGTGCCTGTGATTATCTGTACGGCAGTGGCTGCCGAAAGTGGTATCAGTTTCGATATCAACAGTCCCGGCAGCAGGTCCTGGATCAAAGCAGATCACTATTTGGAAAAGGGTTTTAGAATGGAACAGTTAAGATTATTGGTTAAGAAATACCTCGATTAATTCATGGAAACTTTATCTATCCTGGTGGTTGATGATGAACCGGGAATCCGGTCGGGAGTAAAAAGGATTCTTGCAGGGCACAGTGTGAGTTTCCCTTTTATGGATGATGATTATCTGTTTGAGGTTCGGGAGGCAGCCAGTGGTGAAGAGGCACTTGTTATGCTGGAAGAGGCACCACCTGAAATCCTTTTGTTGGATAATAAACTACCCGGTATGGACGGGATGGAGGTGCTGGAGATTATCAGACAGAAAAAGATGGATATCATGGTGGCTATGATCACATCCTATGCATCCCTTGAAATTGCGGCCAAAGCCACCGAAGACGGGGCCTGGGATTTTATTCCCAAACCATTTACTCCAGCCGAGTTAAAGTCCAGCATCGACCTGATCACAAAGCAGTATTTCCTGAAGAAGATAACGAGAACAATGAAGGAGGAGGGGAAAAAGATTCGTTACCAGTTTCTCTCCGTACTGAGTCACGAGCTTAAATCACCCCTCAATGCACTGGAGGGATACCTTCAAATGATAAAGGAGCGGGAGTTGGGAGAGGGTCTGAAAGTTTATGATGCAGTTCTGGACCGCTCACTTCAGCGTGTGGAGGGGATGCGCTCACTGATTATGGATCTGCTCGATTTTACCAAAATCAGGCTGGAACGAAAAGATGAAAAAATTGAACATGTGAATCTCATGGAATGTGCACAGTTGGCTCTTGCAACCATTAAGCCCCTCGCTATACAACGAAATATTGCTATTACCTGCACAGGTGAGGAGATCTATTACGATGCGGATCCGTCGGACCTGGATATCATGTTCAACAACCTGCTCTCCAATGCAGTGAAATATAACCGTGAGGGTGGTGAGGTGGAGGTTTCGGTTCACCGGAGGGACCAGGTTGTTGAGATCCTGGTGAAGGATACAGGAATCGGCATGAGTGAGCAGGAGATCTCACAGTTGTTCAAAGAGTTTGTTCGTATAAAAAACAGCAGGACCAGGGGCATTGCCGGTTCGGGCCTGGGCCTCTCAATAGTGAGCAAAATTGCAGGACTTTACGGGGGACATATTCAAGTGAACAGCACCCCCGAAAAGGGCAGCGAATTCAGTGTGATTCTGCCTTTGTCCTGAAGGTTGATGGGTATCAACAGAATTGTTGATTTGAATCTGTGATTTAATTAACAATATTTTGTAGTATTGTATCAGATCAAATATTACTTTATGACCTTACCGGAGCGTACTGTTGAACGTTTGAGTGAATACCGCAGGTCCCTTCTTCAGTGCCTTGAGGAGGGAAAGACACATATTTTCTCTCATGAACTCGCAGAACTTCATCACAATACAGCGGTACAGGTACGTCGGGATATTATGTTTATCGGCTATACCAGCATGCAGCGAAAAGGGTACGATTTAAGAGAGCTGGTCGATGTCATTGGAGATATTCTTGATTCGGAGAGGGGCCTCAATGTGGCTGTGATCGGCATTGGTAATCTTGGTAGAGCAGTCACCACCTACTTCGTAGGGAAGCGGTCGAAGCTCAATATCATTGCTACTTTCGATGTGGATACTACCAAGATAGACAGGGTGATCTCGGGTGTAAAGTGCTACCCGCTCAGCAGGTTGAACGAGGTGGTTAAAGCCCAGCAGATCTCCATTGCCATTCTGACTGTACCGGCCGATTCAGCGGCTGAAGTGACCGCCCAACTGGTGGAAGCGGATATTAAGGGTTTGATGAATTTCACTACTGTACCCCTGAATGTACCGCCCGACGTGTACCTGGATGAGTTTGATATGATCACTTCGCTGGAGAAAGTAGCCTATTTCGTGAAGAGTCCCCAGAACTAAGATGCAGGTACATCACTCAATGGAAAATTTGCCGGAGATTGCCTCACCGGTTGTCACTGTTGGTTCATTCGATGGTGTACATGTTGGCCACCGGGTGATTATCGGACGATTGAATGATCTGGCCGGAGAGGTGGATGGCTCCTCTGTACTGATCACTTTTCATCCACATCCACGTAAAGTGCTCTATCCGGATTCAGCCGGTAAGGATCTGAAACTGATCAATTCCCAGTCCGAAAAGATAATACTTTTGGAAGAAGCGGGTCTGGATCACCTGGTCATTATGGAATTCACTCTGGATTTTGCCCGGACCAGTTCAGATGATTTTGTGGAGCATTACCTGGCAGGAAAACTTCATGCGCATACCATTGTAGTTGGCTTTAACCACTATTTTGGCCACAACAGGGAGGGGAACTTTTCATCCCTTTACGATGCCAGGGAGAGATTCGGTTTTCAGGTGGAAGAGATCCCTGAACAGGAGATCCAGAATGAAACAGTAAGCAGCACCAAGATCCGGAAAGCCCTGAAAGAGGGGAATATTCAGCGAGCGAATGCCTATCTGGAGCATCACTATATGATCACGGCAAATATTGAACCGATTCCGGAACAGGAGGTGCTGTACGGGCACCCCTGTTTACATATTCCTGTGAGCAATCCTCTGAAGTTGGTTCCCCCGGAGGGCGGGTATGCAGCTTCTTTTTTCTGCAGAGGTCACTATTTAAAAGCGCTTGTTCATATCGGGGAAGAGAAACTTCTTCTGTTTCCGCTTGAAACAGCAGCATCTTCAGGAGCAGGCGAGAGGGTGATCCGTTTTCATAAAAAAATGACCGGTGCAGGTGAACCCGACCTCTTACCGCTGCTTGATGCCGTCAGAGAACTCATTTATTAGTATATTCGTTATATGGAACAACGTATCGGAGCAGTGATTGTACTGGTCAGTGAAGGGGGTGATATCCACCGGATCAATGCCATCATTTCTGAACATGCCGACCTGATCCTGGGCCGCCAGGGGATTCCACTCAGGGATCGTTCCACCAGTGTAATCTCGCTTGTACTTGAAGGAAATACAGATCTGATCGGATCACTCACTGGAAAGCTGGGAAGGCTGCAGGGGGTCAAAGTGAAATCGGTGCTGGCCGGGTGAAATGTTAAAAAACATCTTCCATTTGTTAAAAGTGCTTTAACAAGCAACAAATCTTCCATTTATTGGTTATTATAGCTGAAAAGTAATTGTTGGGGTGCAAGGCAAGTTGCGAATCTTTTGAGGGTTTTAGGAAGAGCAGCAACTTGCCTTATTTTTTTTTATTCCTGTTGTTGGGCAGTGTTCTAAGACACTCCCTATCCGGCGAAGACACACATCTGCTTTGTTATCTTTGAATCTATTAAACTGATTCGAATGATCAATCGCCAACTTATTAATCCTGAGAGCATTGTCGTTGTAGGAGCATCCAATAATATCTCCAAGCCCGGAGGAAAACTCTTCCATAATATTCGGTCCGGAACATACAAAGGATCGCTCTATTCGCTTAATCCCAAAGAGGATGAGATACAGGGACTGCCTTCTTACAGGGAGATCCGGGATTTACCTCCGACTGAACTGGCTTTCCTGGCTGTTCCTGCAACGCTTTGCACATCCGTTGTGAGAGAGCTTGCAGAGACCAAAGGGACCCGTGCGTTTATTATTGTTTCGGCAGGGTTCAGTGAAGAGAACAGTGAAGGAGCAGAGATTGAGAAGGAGATTGTCGAGATCTGCAGAAAGCATGATGCAGCCCTGATTGGCCCCAATTGCATCGGTGTAATGACCCCGGCCTACCAGGGTGTCTTTACACTGCCCATTCCAAACCTGGATCCACAGGGATGCGATTTCATCTCCGGGAGCGGTGCCACAGCTGTATTTATCATGGAGTCCGGACTACAGAAAGGGCTCAGGTTTAACCATGTTTTTTCGGTTGGGAACTCTGCCCAGCTGGGAGTGGAAGATGTATTGCAACATCTGGATGAAACATACAGTGAGGAACACTCTTCACGGGTAAAGATGCTCTATTTTGAAACCATCAAGGATCCGGGCCGTCTGCTCAGGCATGCCACCTCTCTGATCGGGAAGGGGTGTCAAATTGCTGCCATCAAGGCGGGAACAACCGATGCGGGTAGCAGGGCAGCTTCATCACATACGGGTGCCATGGCCAGTTCCGATATGGCTGTTGATGCGCTCTTCCGCAAGGCAGGCATTGTACGTTGTTATGGCAGGGAGGAGCTGACCACCGTGGCTTCGGTAATGCTGCATCCGCCGTTGAAGGGCAGGAACCTGGCCATTATTACTCATGCAGGCGGACCAGCTGTAATGCTCACCGATCAGCTGGCCAAGGGGGATATGGATGTTCCCAACCTGGAGGGACCCAAAGTGGATGAGCTGCTCACGCATCTCTACCCGGGATCGTCTGCTTCAAATCCCATCGATCTGCTGGCTACCGGCAATGCTGAGCAGCTGGGGAAATGTATTGATTATTGTGAGCACTTCTTCAAAGAGATTGATGGTATAGTGGTCATCTTTGGTACTCCCGGTCTCGCCCCGGTTTTTGATGTATATGAGCTGCTTTTTCAGAAGATGCAGCATTGCAGCAAGCCGATCTACCCGGTTCTCCCCTCTCTGACCACTGCCGCCAGGGAGGTTGAGGCGTTTCTATCTCATGGTACCATCAATTTTCCCGACGAGGTGCAACTGGGAGAGGCATTAACCCTTGTATATGGAACAGAAGCACCTGCCGGAGAGGCTTCCATCCCTGAGGGGATCGATCTGAAAACCATCAGGGAGCTGATCGACCGGTCCGAAGAGGGGTATCTTGCTCCCGATGTGATCCAGAAATTTCTTGATGCTGCAGGTATTTCACGGGTGACCGAGGAGGTAGCAACCGATGAATCGTCACTCGATCGCCTGGCACATCAGACAGGTTTTCCCCTGGTTATGAAAGTGGTTGGACCGGTTCATAAATCGGATGTGGGTGGCGTGGCCCTGGGGATCGATAATGATATTGACCTGATGGAGCATTTTCAACGCATGTTAAGAATTGAAGGTGCCACAGGAGTACTGCTGCAGCCGATGCTGGAGGGGATTGAACTATTTGTTGGGGCAAAATATGAGCCGGGTTTTGGACATATTATTCTCTGTGGCCTCGGTGGTATCTATGTGGAGGTTATGAGGGATATGGCAACGGGACTTGTCCCGTTATCGATGACAGAGGCCGGACGGATGATCCGCTCCCTGAAAGGTTTTAAAATACTGGAAGGGATGAGGGGAGAGCCGGGAATCAATATCAGTGCATTTGAGGAGATCCTGGTTAGACTCTCTGTGGTACTCAGCGACAATGATCATATTGCAGAACTTGACCTGAATCCCCTGATGGGACGCGGAGATCAGCTGGTTGTGGTGGATTCAAGGATTAGAATAGAGAGGTAAGGATTGTTAGAGTGTTAAACAGATCAATATGAAATCGACTCCAATACCGTCAGAAGTTGTTAACGAAGTGATAGATGCCTTTGGTATTCATCCTGCCGGGAAAGCTACCATCAGAGAGCTTGTTAAGATCGTCAATGATATTGAGGGTATTACCGGGGAGGAGTATATACGGATGGAGATGGGTGTTCCCGGACTTGACCCTACCTTTGTGGGAATCGAGGCGGAAATGATCGCTCTTCGTCAGGGTGTCGCTTCCAAATATCCCAATATTGAGGGAATCACTCCCCTGAAAGATGAGTCTGCCAGGTTCGTAAAAATGTTTCTGGATATAGATGTAGAACCGATGCACTGTGTCCCAACTGTGGGATCGATGATGGGAGGTATGGCTTCATTTATGGTGGTGAACCGGTCTGATCGCCATCGGACCGGAACCCTGTTCCTGGACCCGGGCTTCCCTGTACAGAAGCAACAGTGCCTGGTGCTGGGACACCAGTTTGGATCGTTTGATCTGTATGATTTCAGAGGTAAGAAGCTGCGCCGGAAAATGGAGGAGGAGATTGAAAAGGGGCAATACTCCTCTATTCTCTATTCAAATCCCAACAATCCATCATGGATATGCCTGAACGATGAGGAGTTGAAGATCATTGGAGAGATCTCCATGAAATATGACATTACCGTGATAGAGGATCTGGCCTATTTTGGCATGGATTTCAGGAAGGACCTTTCAAAACCGGGGATTCCCCCTTTTCAGCCAACCGTAGCCAAATATACAGACAACTATCTACTCCTGATATCGAGCTCCAAAGCATTTAGTTATGCGGGTCAGCGCATAGGGATGATGATCATATCGCCTGGATTGTATGAGAGAAAATATCCCGACCTGAAGAGGTATTACTCCTCTGAAAAATTTGGTCATGCCATGATCTATGGAGCACTCTACGCGTTATCAG
>JAGLTY010000070.1 GCA_023135025.1 Bacteroidales bacterium
ACCTTTTCAATGCTCTCCCTGACTATCTGGATGCCCTCTGGTGAGGCACTGTCCATTTTATTGATCACAATGGTATCAGAGGTCCGCAACACCACCTCTCCCGGGTAGTAGCTTAACTCATGTCCGGGCCTGTGCGGGTCCACCACACCGATGGTCAGGTCAGGCTTATAAAATGAGAAATCGTTGTTTCCTCCATCCCAGAGAATCACATCACATCCATCCGGATCAACTTCGGCAGCGCGTACAATAGCCTCATAATCGACCCCGGAATAGATCACATTCCCCCTCACCACATGGGGCTCATACTCCTCCATCTCCTCGATGGTACATTTGTGCTGTTTCAGGTCATCAACTGATGCAAAACGTTGCACTTTCTGTGCTTCCAGGTCACCATATGGCATGGGATGCCTGATGGCCACAACTTTCAAACCTTTCTCCATCAGCAGTTCGATGACTCTCCTGGAGGTCTGACTTTTTCCGCATCCGGTTCTGACGGCACAAACAGCAATCACCGGCTTGTTGCTCTCAATCATGGTATCGTTGGTTCCCAAAAGTGTAAAATTTGCTCCGGCAGCATTTACCACCGCGCTAACGGCCATTACCTTCTCATAGGGCAGGTCGCTGTATGAGAAAACACATGTTTTGGCCTGCAGTTCAACAATTAACCGGGGCAACTGATCTTCGGGGTAGATGGGAATCCCGTCCGGATAGAGTTCTCCGGCCAGTCCGGCCGGGTATTTTCTACCATCAATATCAGGAATTTGAGCAGCTGTAAATGCCACGACATTGTATTCCGCTCTGTTTCTGAAATAGGTGTTAAAATTGTGGAAATCCCTTCCCGCAGCCCCAATGATAATGATATTCTTTCTAGTCATTTGTAGTGTAATTATATGTTCGAATCTATCAAATGTAGATGAATATTTTACTGGGTATACTGAATATGCTATATAATAGAAATTAGGTGATCATTATATAGAACAACTTGCTTACAAATGTGTAATATTATATATTGGGATTTTTCGAATATTTTTTTCGAAATTCGAAAAAGTTAAAACGCAGATGAATTTTCTTGCACATACATACCTCTCTGGATGCAATGAGGAGATCATTGTAGGAAACTTCATGGGCGATTATGTGAAAGGGAAAGACTACCAGCTTTTTCCCGAGCAGGTGAAGAAAGGGATACTGATTCACCGTGATATCGACTCCTTCACCGATATGCACCAGATTACCAGGATCAGCAAACAGCGAGTTGCATCCAGGTATCACAAATATGCGGGCATTGTTACTGATATTTTTTATGATCATTTCCTGGCGTCACTCTGGGAGAACTATTCAACATTGCCACTTAGCGAGTTTGTGAACCGGACCTACGATATTCTTAAGAGAAATTACAAAGTACTGCCAGATGCTATCAAAAGATGGTTTCCCACCTTCCTGGAGAACAACTGGATGATGGCTTACACCAGGGTGGATGGAATAGAGCTGGTTCTGGAGCGGATGTCGGCCAATACTTCACTGCCGGACCATTCCGCTTTCGCAGTTGAGGTGCTAAGGGATCAGTATTCCCTGTTCATGGATGATTTCCTCCAATTTTTCCCATTGATCATAAAGTTCCTGGAAGAGAAGTACGAGATTGAGATTTCGATCCAGAGAGACGGTTATCCCGAGCGTTAAGCGTACTGCTTGTTCTCAGTGGTGAGAACGTGCCCGGGCAGTTTATCCACTTTCAAGAGCTTCTTGTACTCCTGCTCGTAGAAGAACTCCTTCTCCCCAAATGCAGGAACAAGATCATCAAGCCATTGTGCTTCAGCATCAAAGGCGGCAAAGAATGGCTTGCCCACCCAATCGGGATTTCTGCCCTGCAAGAACTCCAGCACAAACACTTTTTCACCCTGGACATCGGTGATTCCCACTATTCGCACTTTACCAGGACCTGCTGACATGCTCGGACCTCTAACGGTGCGGCCAATTCCGCTTACCTGCTGATAGGCATCATTGAAGATGCGGTGTGAACGTTCCAGGCTTACTCCAAAATAGGATTGTGCGCCGGTATCCCGTGCCACAAACATATAGTAGGGAATGATTCCCAGGTTTACCTGCTTCTTCCACATATCGGCCCAGATAGCGGGATCGTCATTAATATGTCTGAGAAGGGGCGATTGGCTGCGTATCTGCGTGCCTGTCTCCCTGATTCGTAAGATCGCCTCCTTCACAGCATCCGTTTCAAGTTCTCGTGGATGGTTCACATGAGCCATCAGTGCCATATGGATTCCCCTGTCATTTACCCTTCGCAAGAGATCCAGCAGATCACCTGAGTCAGGATCGGTCAGGTACCTGTAGGGCCAGAATGAGAGAGATTTTGTACCGATACGGATGGTCTTTAATTGTGGCAGACCGGCATCAAGAAAGGCAAGAATATATCTCTCCAGGACTTCTGTTTTCATTACCATGGGATCGCCACCTGTGATCAGGATATCTGTGATCGAAGGATTCTCTTTCAGGTATGAAACCACCAGATTGGTCTGCTTCATGGCGAACTTAAGCTCATTCAGACCAGTGAATTGGGGCCACCTGAAACAGAATGTACAATAGGCATGACAGGTCTGTCCCTGGCTGGGGAAGAAGAGTAATGTTTCGCGGTATTTATGCTGGATCCCGGTTAATATTTTGCCCTTCAGAGAGGGTACATTGTGTTCCAGCTGTCCGGCGGGATGCGGATTCAGGTTGAGCCTTAGTTCATGTATATATTTGGCCAGATCGGCTTTGCTGGTATTGTTCTCCACCATTTCAGAAAGGGTTCTGAACTGGGTGGGTTTAAGCATCTCTTTTTGCGGAAAATTGAGGATATACATGGGATCTTCCTGGTAGCTGTCCCAATCAATCAACTCATTTATCACGTAGTTATTGGTCTTAAATGGCAGTACTTCTGATACTATTTTTATTGACTGGATCTGTTCCTGGCTAAGTTTTCCGTAGTTTGGTATTTTATCTAAATTATGTCTCGCGTATACTTGATATTTCATAAGAACTCCTTCTGGGATTTGGCCGTGAGCATATTCCGGCAGATTAGCAAGATACGAAAAATTAGGGAGAATTACAAGTGACGCACTGCCGCAAAACATATTATCAACTTGATTTGATGCAGGTTACCTTATATATTCGAGTCTGCTGGCATCCAGTCTGAGGAATATGAAAAGGAACATGGTGAAGGTCCAGAGGGATGATCCTCCGTAACTAAAAAACGGTAACGGGATTCCAATGACTGGCAGCAATCCAATGGTCATTCCGATATTGACTATGAAATGTAGCAGCATAACGGAGATAAAGCCATAGCCGAATATCCTGCTGAAGGAGGATCGCTGTCTTTCTGCCAGGAAAATCATCCTTAAAAAGAAACCTACATAGAGCAGGATGACAAAGGTTGTCCCCAGAAAGCCCCACTCTTCTCCCACTGTACAGAAGATAAAATCAGTGCTCTGTTCCGGCACAAAATGGAGTTTGGTCTGTGTGCCTTTCAGATATCCCTTGCCTGAAAAGCCCCCTGATCCTATGGCGATTTTGGATTGGTTTACATTGTATCCCACTCCCTGTGGGTCATCCTCAATTCCAAGCGTCACATAGATCCTGTGTTGCTGGTGTGGTTTCAGGACGTTTTTCATGGCAAAGTCCACTGAAATAATAAAAACAATGGATATGAACAGTCCTGTCAGAATCTTCATCTGAACGTATTCCCGTAACCAGAACCCTTTTACAGTGATAACGAGTGCAACAGGAATAAGCGCAGCCAGTCCCATTAGAAAAGGAGAGAATTCAGTTTTCAGGAGATAGTCTGTTCCATACAGGACTCCGAACACAATGGCTACCAGGAGCCCATTGACCACTCCCTTTTTGAATGACCTGGCAACCACCATATAGATGATCAGGCTGATGATGACCATGAACAACAGGATCAAGGCTTTATCGAGTAGCAGAGTGGTGAAAAACAGCAGTCCAAGGGTGGCCAGCATCATCATGATATTGGTAGAAAAACCCTCTCTGAACAGTACCAGGATAAAGGCTGAGTAAACCAGTGCAGAGCCCAGGTCGGGCTGTAGCAAAATAAGCATTGGAGGTGCTGCAATAATGGCAAACGCTTTTACCAGATGCCAGAACTTCCTGATATTGTAGTTGTGAGAGGTGAGCAGATTGGCAAGGGCCAGTGCTGTAATAAGTTTAGCGAACTCTGAAGGCTGAAGTTGAAATCCCCCGATGACGAACCAGCTTTTGGCTCCATGGATCTCCTTTCCAAACACCAGGACCCCCAGCAGCACCCCCAACATGACCAGGTAGAGGAGATAGGAGAAGTAGAAATAGAATTTTGCATCCAGCACCAGCATGAGCATGGCCAATAACAGGGAGGCGCCGATCCATATCAATTGCTTACCGAATCGTTGTGAAAGGTCAAAAACACCACCATCCGCCTCCATGATGTTGGCAGAGTATATATTCATCCAGCCAAAGCCGATCATCACCATCCAGAGCAGAATAGAGACCCAGTCAAGGTTTGCAAATACGCTATTCCTCTGTACCATCATCAGATTCATTGTTTTGTAATGTATCGGCCACTAAACTATCCTTTTTCCTGGCAGGTGCCACCGGTTGGATGAGTTGCATCACCCAGTTCTCATACCATCCTCTTTTCACCTCTCCAGAAAGATATTTTTCAATCATCAGGCTGGCAATAGGAGCAGCATAGGTGGTGCCAAATCCCTGGTTTTCCACATATACGGCTATGGCGATCTTTGGATTCTCCTTGGGTGCAAAAGCGATGAAAATAGAGTGGTCATTGCCGTGTGGATTCTCCGCAGTTCCGGTTTTTCCGCAAACGGTAATCCCCTTTATTCTTGCGTTTCTTGCAGTTGATCCTTTTCCGCCGTTCACCACAAGATCCATCCCATCCACAATGGGGCCATAACAAGAAGTGTCAATGGTGGTGTAGTGTCTTTCCTGTAACGATTCATCTATACTCTCCTCTCCTTCAATCTCCCTGACCAGGTGTGGTGTGATATAGTACCCCCGGTTGGCGATGGTGGCAGTCATGTTGGCCATCTGGAGGGGGGTCACGAGCAGTTCACCCTGTCCGATAGCCAGGGAACGAATGGTGAGGTAGTTCCAGTGGTTCTCCCCATAGATCCTGTTGTAATAGTCAGGTGTAGGAATGTTTCCATCCAGTTCGTTGGTCAGTTCAATACCCAGGGGTTGTGTAAGACCCATAGAGAGGAGGTGGTTACGCCAGTTGTTATAAGCTTCTGCCGTATTGGAGAATTTAACATCCTGCAGAGTGCTCTTCAGTACATTTATAAAGTAAGTGTTGCAGGAGTTTTGAATGGCTTCGATCAGGTTCAGCGGTGTTTCATGAAGATGGCATCTGGTGTGTATATTTCCAACGTAGAATCCGTAATAGCAATGGTGCTCGGTTCTCTTAGAGATCACCTTCTCCTGGAGACCTATGAGCGCCATGATGGTCTTAAAGGTGGAGCCTGGTGGGTATTGTGCCATCAGTGCCCTGTTGAAAAGGGGATTCAGAGTGTCTGTAGCCAGCTTACCGAACTCAACACCCAGGCTCCTTCCTACAAGCAGATCGGGAGAGTAGGTGGGTGCACTCACCAGCGCCAGCACCTCTCCGGTGGAGGGCTCAAGGGCCACCACACTACCCACATAGGGAGACATCAGCTTTTCCCCGTACTCCTGGAGCGCCATATCCAGCGTGCTGGTCAGGTTCTTACCCACTTCAACCGTCACATCCAGCCTTCCATTCTGGTAAGATTCAATGGTCTGGTTATGTACATCCTTCAGGAAAATATTCTTTCCTTTTTGTCCCTTCAGGTACTCCTCATAAGCTTTCTCTACACCAGAGACGCCGATATAGTCACCAAGCTGGTAGTAGGGTTCGCTGTCCAGTATCGCCTGGTCCACCTCCCCCACATAGCCAAGTGCATGTGAGGCGATTGGACTGGTATACTCCCTGAGGGTACGTGTCTGCACATATAATCCGGGAAACTGAAACATTTTCTCCTGAAGAAGAGCCGCATTTTCGTAGCTGACCTGTTTCATAAAGACAGAGGGCACACGGGAGGAGTATGACCTGGCTGATTCCAGTCTCTCCCTGACACTTTCACGTGAGATTTTCAGTATTTCGCACAGTTCGGTGGTATCAAAAGGTTCCACCAGCCGGGGGGTAACCATGATATCATAGGCGGCCTTGTTGTATACCATGATTTTTCCATTGCGGTCATAAATCAAACCCCTGGCCGGGTAGATGACCCTTACACTCTGGGCATTGCTCAGGGCATACTGTTCATAGGATTTATCGATCACCTGAATCTGGAAAAGGCGGATCATAAATATCAATCCCACGAGGATGATTGCTACTGCAAAAACATACCTTCTATCCGTATACTGGTTCATCTACTT
This sequence comes from Bacteroidales bacterium, assembly GCA_023135025.1. Classification (GTDB taxonomy): domain Bacteria; phylum Bacteroidota; class Bacteroidia; order Bacteroidales. The sequence goes on from JAGLTY010000070.1 coordinate 6,457, forward strand.
TCGGAATACAAAATACTGACTGAGTACAATAGTTGAGGTGGAGAGGATTGAACTCAGGATCACCCGGAACAAGGTACTTAAAAAAACCTTCAGCTGGAACACCTCCAGGTAGAAGAGTGCCAGGTGATGGATAAGTACGATAAGCAGGGTGTACTTCAGAAACCAGAGGAAGCCGTAGTAGTGGATCCGGGGAAAAGTTTCTGGTTCATATCCGTCACGGGGAGCCAGCAAATCAAGCAGGTAGGGCCGGACAAAAGCTGCCAGGACGGTTGCGGCAGTATGCATCCCGGCAGTACCTGTGAAAAGATCCATTGTCAGTCCAAGGGCAAAACCGGATAGAAGCTGGATCCACCTGGGTGTTTCGAATGGCATCAACAGAATAAAAAGGAGATAGATATAGGGAATCATATATCCATTGATCATCAAATTGTCCATTACCAGTACCTGGAAGAGGATAACCACAGCGAAGCGGAAGATATTTCTGGCAATGATATACATTATCTGTTCTGATTTTCCAGGTTTAACTGCTCTTCCTGCCTGTAGTTCCGGATCACATTTACATGATAAAGGCGCTGAAAATCGGTAAACAGTTCCACCCTGATATCATAAAAATTCCCTTTTTCCAATGAAAAAGATTCAATTCTTCCCATCTCGATCCCTTCCGGGAAGATGGATGAAAACCCGCTGGTCAGGATGGTATCTCCCTCTGCCAGCTCCACATGAAACGGTATCTCAGTGAGTATGGCAAATTGTGGAGAGAGACCATCCCACTGGAGAATTCCTGCATAGTTATTGGATTTGATCTTTGCACTTAACCTGAAATCCCTGTTGATTACCGGGATGACCGTGGCAAAATTGGCAGAGCTCTCCAGGATGATTCCCACCAGACCCTGGTCAGAAATCACACCCATATCCCGAAATACTCCCTGTTTCTTCCCTTTATTAAGGGTCAGATAGTTATATTGTTTGTAGATGCTGTTGTGTACAATCCTGGATTGAACAAAGTAGTAACGATGTTCCCCCTTTATTTCACTTACAACGGTGGCACTATCGAGTTGCGATAAGATTAGATCGAGCCTGTTCCTCAGATCCAGGTTCTCTTCTGCAAGCCGCTCGTTTACCTCCTTCAATGAGAAATACTCCCTGGCACCATCTACTTTGCTGTATATGTACCCTGTGACCTGCCGGTTCAGTCCAATGAGCTTGGATCTCTGGTAACTGCTGCCCTGCGTCATAATGGTAATGGCAATTATCTCCAGTAACAGAAACAACAGCATGTTGGAGTACTTCTGAAAAAACCTGAGCAGTGTCCTCATATTCTTTTTGAAACCCCGGTCCTATCTCATGAGGAAAGGGTACTTGTCCACATTCCTAAGGGCTATCCCGGTTCCTCGTGCCACAGCCTGTAAGGGGTCCTCGGCCATAAGAAAGGGGATGGATATCTTCTCTCCGAGTCTTCTGTCCAATCCCCTGAGCATTGCACCACCACCCGCAAGATAGATCCCCTTGGTAACAATGTCGGCATACAGTTCCGGCGGTGTTTGTTCCAGAACTGATAATATGGCTGTTTCGATTTTAGAGATGGATTTGTCAAGGCAGTGACCAATCTCCTGGTATGAGATTGGTATTTCGATGGGCAATGCCGTCATCAGGTTGGGTCCCCTGACATAAAAATCCTGTGGTGGATCCTCCAGCTCAGGAAGGGCAGAACCTACTTTAATTTTGATATCTTCTGCGGTCCGTTCCCCGATCTTGATATTGTGCTGATGCCTCATATAGGTCTGGATATCACTGGTAAATCCGTCACCGGCCACCCTGATCGACTGGTTGCAAACGATGCCTCCCAGTGCAATCACTGCAATTTCTGTGGTTCCACCCCCGATATCGACAACCATGCATCCTACCGGTGCCTCTACGTCCAGTCCGATACCAATGGCGGCTGCCATGGGTTCAAAGATCATATAGACATCGCGTCCGCCTGCATGTTCAGCTGAATCGCGTACCGCACGGCGCTCTACCTCAGTACTTCCTGATGGAATACATACCACCATCTTCAGGGAAGGAGCGAATAACTTACGTTTGGTATTGATCATTTTG
>JAGLTY010000071.1 GCA_023135025.1 Bacteroidales bacterium
AACATCCTGATGAAAAACCTGATGGACTTCTCCATCGGTTCTCTGATCTTCTGGATACTGGGATATACCCTGATGTATGGAGAAGATATAGGAGGATTTATAGGGAAAATCTCTCTCTTCTTTGGAAGCAATGAGATCAACGGTGTACCCGATAAGGCATCCCTGATGTTCCAGACCGTATTTGCTGCCACCGCAGCCACCATCGTCTCCGGTGCTGTGGCCGAGCGGACCAAGTTTTCAGCCTATATTGTTTTTAGCATTGCCATTACTGCAATTATCTATCCCATCTCCGGACACTGGGTCTGGGGAGGCGGTTGGCTCTCAACACTGGAGACGCCTTTCCACGACTTTGCAGGATCCACCGTGGTACACTCCGTGGGTGCCTGGGTTGGACTTATGGGAACCATTGTCATTGGTCCCCGTATTGGGAAATATTCCAGTAGCGGAAAACCCAGGGCGATACCAGGACAGAACCTGGCCTTTGGCGCACTGGGTGTCTTTATCCTCTGGTTTAGTTGGTTCGGATTTAACCCCGGATCGCAACTGGCCGCTGCCGGAAGCGAGAATGCATCAGCTATCTCCCATATTTTCATCACCACCAACCTGGCAGCTGCTACAGGAGCGGTAACGGCCATGATCGTCACCTGGTGCAAATACAGGCGACCTGGACTCTCTCTTACACTGAACGGAGCTCTGGCCGGACTGGTGGCTATCACTGCCGGATGTGATGTGGTCAGTCCGGGAGGTGCCGTAATCATTGGTGTCCTGGCTGGAGTTGTGTTGGTGTTCGGTGTAGAGTTTATCGATAAGGTACTGAAGATTGACGACCCGGTTGGTGCGGTTTCTGTACACGGACTCAATGGTGCACTGGGTACCATCATGGTGGGATTCCTCGATACAACCAATGGTCTATTCTATGGCGGTGGTGCAGCACAACTTGGCTCCCAACTTATTGGAGTAGGGGCTGTGGCAGCCTGGGCTATGGGACTTGGCTTCCTGGTATTCTACATCCTTAAGAAAACCATTGGTGTCAGAATATCCAAACGGATCGAAGAGGAGGGACTTGATATTTATGAACATGGAGAATCGGCATACAATTAACCCTTATACCTCAGTGCAATAAATGTTTCTTTCAATCTATAAGTTATTAACATGATTCTGTTTCAAAAACATAGGATGAAATCCTTTACACGTTTTGATTCGTAATTATTATCTCTATATTTGCCTTATATAACGGATCGATGAAAACCCATTCAAATTCCATAAAAAGGCATGTGTTAAAGAGGATAGACTGGCACGGATGAGAATGGTATGAACTGAATAAAGAAAAAGCCGTTCTCAGACCAGGTCGAGAACGGCTTTTCTAATGGACCCTCAAAGCAGTAGATAATATGAAAAAAGTGAGACCTGAAAAGGCCGGATTATACAGAAGCGCATTTGAACATGACAACTGTGGAATCGGCTTTGTAGCACATCTGAAGGGGAAAAAATCACATCATATCATTCAGCGGGGACTGGAAACCCTGGTGAATATGACGCACAGAGGGGCAGAAGGAGCTGACAGCAAAACTGGCGACGGTGCAGGAGTAATGATCCAGATACCAAGGGATTTCTACCTGATGCAGGGATACTCCATTCCCCATGAGGGTCAGTTTGGGACGGGACTGGTATTCCTTCCCAGGGATGCTGCTGAAGCCAAAAAGTGCGAAGAGATCCTGGTCCAGATTGTCAACGATGAGGGGGTAAATCTAATCGGGTTCAGGGAGGTTCCAAGGGACAACAGTGTTATTGGAGAGATCGCCAGGGGTACGGAGCCCAATATGAAACAGATCCTGCTGGGAGCCGATCTGCCACAGGAGGAGCTGGAGCGTAAGCTCTATATCATACGGAAAAGGGCCGAAAAGTATATTTCTGCATCCAAACTTAAGGAGAGAACGCTCTTCTACCTACCCAGTCTGTCCACCAAGATCCTCATATATAAAGGAATGCTCACATCTGAACAACTTGGAGAGTACTTCCTTGACCTTCAGGATGAAAGAGTAGAGAGCGCCATTGCGCTGGTTCACTCACGTTTCAGCACCAACACCTTCCCCAGCTGGGACCTGGCCCAGCCTTTCCGAATGCTTGCCCACAACGGCGAGATCAATACTGTAAAGGGAAACCGCTTCTGGATGGAGGCACGGGAGTCGATCCTGAAATCGAATGTGCTGGGCGACCTGGAGAAGATCTACCCGGTGATCGAACCCCATAAGAGCGACTCGGCTTCGCTTGACAATGTACTGGAGTTCCTGGTGATGAGCGGCAAGTCGCTTCCCTATGCCATGTCGATCCTGATCCCGGAATCGTGGAACGAAAAGAATCCCATTTCGCCAGAACTGAAGGCCTTCTACCAGTACCACTCCACCTTTATGGAGCCATGGGATGGCCCGGCATCACTAATTTTCAGTGATGGAAGGTATATCGGGGGCATGCTGGACCGAAACGGGCTGCGTCCATCCCGGTATGTGATTACCAAAGACGACCTGATGGTGATGGGTTCGGAGGTGGGCGTACAGAGCTTCGATCCCGGTGAGATCAGAGAGAAGGGGCGCCTGAAACCTGGGAAAATCATCCTGGTGGATGTTCAGGAGGGGAAGATCTACAGAGATGAAGCACTGAAGGCGCAGCTTGCCTCGGAACATCCCTATATGAACTGGATCGGGAAAAACATGGTTAGCCTGGAGGATATCCAGGCTGGAAACGTTGTGGCACCCGGACTGGGTGAGTCGTATAATCAGTACCTGACCTCGTTTAACTACAGCAGGGAAGATATTGAGACCATTATCAAGCCCATGGCCGAATCGGCAATGGAGCCCATCGGCTCCATGGGAAATGATGTACCCACCACAGTACTCAGTCAAAAGCCGTACAGGCTCTTTTATTATTTCAAACAGCTCTTTGCCCAGGTGACCAATCCAGCCATTGATCCCATACGCGAAGAGATGGTGATGACCCTGACCGGTTACCTGGGATCGCTGCAGACCAATGTCCTGGATGAGACACCCGACCATGTAAAGATGGTTAAGTTCAAGAGTCCGGTAATCAACAACACCTATTTCCAGGTGGTAAAGAATCTTCGTTACAAAGGTTTCTCCAACCGGGTAATCTCTATCCATTTCGATGCATCCCGGGGGGCAGCGGGACTGGAAGAGGCAGTGGATAAGATCTGCAGAGAGGCAGAAGAGGCAGTTGATCAGAACAACAACTATATCATCCTCTCCGACAGGGATATTGCTGAGAACCTGGCACCCATCCCCTCCCTGCTTGCTGTTTCGGCGGTGCACCACCACCTGATCAACAGGCGAAAACGGATGCAGATCGATATTGTGGTGGAGTCGGCCGAACCCCGCGAAGTGATGCATTTTGCACTGCTCTTTGGATATGGTGCCAGTATTATCAACCCCTACATGAGCTTTGCCATTATCGAGCAGCTGGTTCAAACCAGGGTAATCCAACAGGATTTTGAGAAGGCACAGAAGAACTATATAGAGGCGGTGAACAAAGGGCTGCTGAAAATACTGTCAAAAATGGGGATCAGCACCCTGCGGAGCTACCGGGCGGCACAGATCTTCGAGGCCATTGGGATCCACTCCGATGTAACAGACAGGTACTTTGAAGGAACTGTATCTCGCATCGGGGGGATCGGACTGGAAGAGATTGCCGAAGAGGTCCTTATCCCGCACCGAAAGGCTTATACAGAAGATGTCCACTCCATGATTCTGACCGAAGGGGTCTACTCCTACCGGAAATATGGCGAACACCACGCCTGGAATCCCGAATCGGTGGCACTGCTCCAGTGGAGCACCCGGAACAACGATTACAAAAAGTACAAGGAGTACTCAGCGCTGGTGGATTGTGAAACGGCACGACCCGGTTTCCTGAGGGGATTGCTCACCTACAAACGGAATCCCATCCCACTCGAAGAGGTGGAACCGCTGGAAAATATTATGAAACGTTTTGTGACCGGTGCCATGTCCTATGGCTCCATCAGCAAGGAGGCACACGAAGCCCTGGCCATTGCCATGAACCGCATAGGGGGAAGAAGCAATACGGGTGAAGGCGGAGAGGATCCGGAAAGATTTGAGCCCCTGGAGAACGGCGATTCGAGACGAAGTGCCATCAAGCAGGTGGCCAGTGGCCGGTTCGGAGTAACCACCCACTACCTGGTCAACGCCGATGAGATTCAGATCAAGGTGGCGCAGGGAGCCAAACCGGGAGAAGGGGGACAGCTGCCCGGACATAAAGTAGATAAGATTATCGCAAAGACCCGCTACTCCATTCCAGGCATTACCCTGATATCGCCTCCTCCCCACCACGATATCTACTCCATCGAGGACCTGGCCCAACTGATCTTCGATCTGAAGAATGTCAATCCGCAGGCAAAGATCTCGGTGAAGCTGGTTTCGGAGACAGGTGTGGGTACCATTGCCGCAGGTGTGGCCAAGGCATCGGCCGACCTGATTACCATCAGCGGAGCCGAAGGGGGAACAGGGGCCAGTCCCTCCTCCTCCATCAAGCATGCCGGATTGCCTTTGGAGATCGGACTTGCAGAGACACAGCAGACCCTGGTGATGAATAACCTGCGACGCAAAGTGATACTGCAGGCCGACGGACAGATGAAGACAGGAAGGGATGTGATCATCTCTGCCCTGCTGGGTGCAGAAGAGTTTGGATTCGCCACCAGCGCCTTGGTGGTATTGGGTTGCGTTATGATGCGCAAATGCCACCTCAATACCTGTCCGGTGGGTGTAGCCACCCAGAATCCCGACCTCAGAAAACGGTTCCGGGGAAAAGCCGACTTTGTGGAGAACTATTTCCGCTTTATAGCTGAGGAGGTGCGTGAACATATGGCCGAACTTGGTTTCCGAGCATTTGATGAGATTGTGGGCAGATCGGATCTGCTTACCAGGGACAATTCGGTCACCCACTGGAAGATCAAGAACCTGGATCTAAGTGATCTGACTGCATTTTTACCAGCAGGGAAAAAGAATTCACTGCACCGGACCGAGCTGCAACAGCATAAAATTGAGGGGGTCATCGACCACAGCTTGATTGAGCAGGCGAAACCGGCCCTGGAGAACCTCGAACCGGTCACCATCCATATGTCCATTAAAAATACTGACCGCACCACCGGTGCCATGCTTTCAGGTACCATCGCCGGTAGATATGGAGGAGAAGGACTCTCAGAAGGCACCATTAAGGTGAGGTTTGCCGGATCGGCCGGACAGAGCTTCGGAGCGTTCCTGGTTCCCGGTGTGGAGTTTTACCTGGAGGGTGATACCAACGACTACCTGGGAAAAGGTCTGGCCGGTGGTCGCATCATCGTGACTCCTCCCGAGGGTTCCTCTTTTGAATCGGACCAGAATATCATTATCGGAAATACAGTACTCTATGGTGCTACCCGGGGCGAGATCTATATCTCCGGAGTGGCCGGAGAGCGGTTTGCTGTCAGGAACAGCGGGGCCAATGCTGTTGTAGAAGGAGTGGGTGACCACTGCTGTGAATACATGACAGGGGGCCGGGTGGTGGTCCTGGGAAAGACCGGGCGGAACTTTGCTGCCGGCATGAGTGGCGGAGTGGCCTATGTACTGGATGAGGAGGGTGATTTCGATTACTTCTGCAATATGGGTATGGTGGAACTTTCACTGGTAGAGGATCTGAATGATAAGAAGGAACTTTCGGATCTTATTGCCAGACACTATGAACACACCGGCAGCAAGGTGGCCGAAAAGATCCTGACCAACATGGATGACTATATGGAGCGCTTTATTAAAGTGATCCCATATGAGTACAAAAAGGTGCTCATTGAGATGGCGCTGGAAGAGACCAAAAAGAAACTGGCCAGTGTTGAGAAAGATGTGGAAATGATGGGCGATCTATAAAAGAATGAACAATGGGAGATCCCAAAGGATTTTTAAAAATAAAAAAGAAACCGGCTGGCAACAGGCCGATTTATGAACGCACGGACGACTACTCCGAGGTGGAACAGGTGCTCAATTCGGAGGACCGTCAGCTCCAGGCATCCAGGTGCATGGAGTGCGGCATTCCTTTTTGTCACTGGGGTTGTCCGGTGGACAATCTGATTCCCGAGTGGAACGATCTGCTTTACCGGGGCGACTGGAAAGGGGCCAGTGAGAGGCTGCACTACACCAATAACTTTCCGGAATTTACTGGCAGGATCTGTCCGGCCCCCTGTGAACACTCCTGTGTGCTGAATATAGACGGAGATGCAGTTACCATCCGGGAGAATGAGGTTGCTATCGTAGAAAAGGCTTTTGCTGAAGGGTATATCAAGCCCAATCCACCCAAGGTGAGAACAGGAAAAAAGGTGGCCGTTATCGGCAGCGGTCCGGCCGGACTGGCTGCAGCCGACCAGTTGAACAGGGCGGGCCATACGGTCATGCTCTTCGAAAAGGATAGGAAGGCCGGAGGGCTGTTACGCTATGGTATCCCAGATTTTAAGCTCAACAAGCACACCATCGACCGAAGGCTGAAGATTTTGATGGCCGAAGGCATTGAGGTAAAGACCGAAACAGAGATTGGAAGGGATATCTCAGTAAAAGTGCTGCTGGACCAGTTCGATGCGCTCTGTCTGGCCATTGGTGCCATGCATCCCAGGGATCTGGATATTGCGGGCAGGGAGCTGGATGGTATTCATTTTGCCATGGACTACCTGACCCAGCAGAATAAGGTAAACGATGGGGCATATGTATCATACGATAACCGGATTACAGCCGAGAATCGCCATGTACTTGTTATTGGCGGAGGCGATACCGGTTCCGACTGTGTGGGCACTGCCATTCGCCAGGGGGCAAAAAGTGTGACTCAGATTGAGATTCTCCCCAAACCGCCAGAAGAGCGCTCCCGGAATAATCCCTGGCCCTACTTCGCCAATACATTAAAGACCTCCACATCGCACGAGGAGGGGTGTAAGCGCAGATGGAGCCTCACCACCCTGAAGTTCCTGGGGGTGCAGCAACGCGTAACCCATGCAGAGGTGCAGGAGGTATCATGGGAAAGTATAAATGGAAGCCACAAAATGGAATTAGTGCCAGGCTCCACTAAGAAAATTGAGGCCGATCTGATCCTGCTGGCCATGGGATTTGTACACCCTGTTTATGAAGGCCTGCTGACTGAACTGGATATATCGTTGAACGGCCGGAAGAATATTGATGTAGATCACTCCATGGCCACCAGCGTGGAGAAGGTATTTGCTGCGGGGGATGCAGCCAGCGGTGCCAGTCTGGTGGTTACCGCCATCGCCTCGGGACGACGGGTCGCCAAGAAGATTGACGAGTTCCTAATGAACAAACCATTTTGAAGAAGTTTGTAACTTGTGATTGTTACAAAAACGTGTGATGAAATGCCGTGAAAAATGTGGAGCGTGCTGCATCGCTCCATCCATCTCCTCTCCCATTCCCGGAATGCCGGACGGAAAACCTGCCGGTGTGCCCTGTATTCATCTCTCGGTTGACTACCGCTGCCTGATCTTTAACGATCCGGGACGACCAAAAGTGTGTGATCAGTTCAAAGCAGAACCGGAAGTGTGCGGGACCAGCCGGGAGGAGGCTATGATGTTGCTGGGTGACCTGGAGCAAGGAATCTACGCATCAGGATCTCCTTCAGCTCAGCCTTAATCCGGTCAAAATCCAGTGATCCGCCCAGCTCCTTCTCCATGGAGGTGACCCCCTTGGTCTCAAAACCGCAGGGATTGATATAGGTAAAATAGTCCAGGTTGGTATTCACATTGAGGGCAAATCCATGCATGGTCACATAGCGGCTCGACCGTACCCCGATGGCACAGATCTTACGTGCCTTTACCGGGTGATTGACATCCAGCCAGACACCGGTGGCCCCGTCCATCTGTGTGGCCGCAATCCCGTAACCATCCAGCAACTCAATGATAGCATCTTCCAGTAGTGACACATACTGCTTCAGTCCCATCCCCAGGTATTCCAGGTCCACAATGGGATAGCCCACAATCTGGCCCGGACCGTGATAGGTGATATCCCCTCCGCGATTGGTCTTATAATAGGTGGCGTTGATCTTCTTTAAAAAATCCTGACGAATCAGCAGGTTATGCTCATCTCCACTCTTCCCAAGAGTATATACATGGGGATGTTCACAAAAGAGGAGGTACTGGAGTGGTGAAGATTTACCTTCAGGGTCACGCTTATGATCCACAAGAGCGTTAAATCTCTCCTCCTGATCATCCCAGGCCTCCTGGTAACCGATCAATCCAAGGTCCTCAAAAAGGATATGTTGCTCCAACTCACTCATCAGGGTTCCCTTTCTGAATTGAGGCGTGCTTTTCGGCATGGTAAGAAGAGCGTACTAGCGGACTCGATTCCACAGCTATAAAACCCTTAACAACCGCCTGCTCCCTGTAGTATTCAAACTGGTCGGGGTGGATATAATCTTCCACCTGCATATGATCCATGGTGGGCTGCAGGTACTGGCCCAGGGTCAGCACCTCACATCCGTTCTCCAACAGA
>JAGLTY010000072.1 GCA_023135025.1 Bacteroidales bacterium
ATGTCTCGGTATTGGGTGATGAGAGGGATTTTTTCTGTAACTACTCCGATTCGGCGGGGAGGTTTTATTTCTCGTTCCCGGGTTATACCGGAGAGAGGGAGCTGTTTGTCTCCACGTACCATTCGGAATACAGCGACCTTGAGTTGTTGATCGACCGCGACTTCAGCCAGGATGTGCTGCAACTTCCTTCCCACCCGGTGCGGCTGAACGATACACTCACCGCGATTATTACTGAAATGTCGGTCAACGCACAGGTTTCTCAGCAATACTACCCCACAATGGTGTCAGCTCCGGAGGCCCATATATCCGACGAAATGTTATTTTATGGAAATCCCCTCTCCACGATCAATTTTGATGATTTTATCAGGCTTCCTAACCTGGAGGAGTACTTTATTGAGGTGGTTCCCCAGGTGTCAGTCAGAAAGAGCCGGGGCATTCGACGGCTGGTACTGTTGGGTGAACATCCCGATCTGGCAATCTATCCCCCGCTGCTGATGATAGACGGTGTGGCCATCTTCGATGTTGAAGCTGTTCTTGCCGTCTCCCCGAGACTGATTGATCGCCTGGAGATCGTAAATGCTCCCTATATCAGGGGAAATGTGACTTTTGGTGGAATCATCAGCCTCATATCCAAAAACAGTGACCTGGGGTATATCGATCTTCCCTCATCAGGATTGCTGGTCAATTACCAGATGCTGGATTTGCCCGAAGCCGCCCCCCTTCAAAAGGGGGTCCTTGATCCCAGGCTCCCGGATGTGCGTAATACCCTTTACTGGAATCCGAAACTTGAGCTGAATCCGGAGATGGGTCAAAGGATCTCGTTTCGCACTTCCGATCTGAAAGGGGCCTATGAGATCCTGATCAGGGGAACCGATACCACAGGAAAATTCCTGGAGAAGAGGGTGCCTTTCACTGTTGAATAGTTTGGTTAAATCTCTTTGCGGATTTATCTATCTTTAGTTCAAATGACCATTGAAAAGAGACTGGACCCAACCGGCAGACTGGACCGCCAGGCATTTGAAGAACTCTTCAAAGCGTATTTCGCACCGCTGATGGCATTTTCCAGGCGAATCCTGGCGGATGAAGATGATGCCAGGGAGGTGGTACACCAGGTCTTTATCAATCTATGGGAGAAACGGAATGAGATAGATCTCTCCACATCCCTGAAATCCTATCTCTTCACATCGGTCAATAACAGGAGCCTGAATGTGATCAGGGACCGGAAGAAGTTCTCATCAGAGGAGGTACCGGAAAGGGCAGGGGAGTGGGATGTGAGCGCACAGATCGAGGCCATGGAGTTGGAAGAGAAGATCCGTGGGGCCATTGAAGCTTTACCGGAGAGATGCAGGGAAATTTTTGAATTGAACCGTTTTGATGGATTAAGATATAGAGAGATTGCCGAACAACTTGATATTTCGGTGAAAACAGTTGAAAACCAGATGTCGAAGGCTCTGAAGATCCTGAGGGAGCAACTTGCAAAGTACCTGACGATCCTGTTGTGGCTGATGCTGTTTACACTGAATTAAAGAAAGTGATGTACAACTGTAGGGGTCAGACCGGTCGGGCGTGTGTTATAGATGAATATGTCAGGAGAAGAGACACATATAGATTTTAATCACCTGGTAACAAGGTATCTTTCAGGTGAGTTGAGTCCGGAAGAACTCTCTGGATTCCAGGAGGTGCTTCGAAAAGATCCCGGGAAACAGGAGTTGCTGGATGAATTCCGGAAAATCTGGGATTCCACAGGAGCTGTTTCAACAGAGGAGAGATATGACCTGGAGCGTGAATGGGCACTGATGCAGGAGAAACTTCCGGGATTTAAAAATGAATCCGGGTTTGGAAAAACGAGTGGTGGTGGCGGCCGTTCACTGCTCTATTACTCCTACCGGATCGCTGCAGTGTTTGTGGTGGGATTGATGCTGACACTCTCCTGGTTCTATGTGACCCGTATGGCGGGTATGGAGAGGGTGGTGGCGGAAAATGAGCCGGTGGAGGTGATTCTTGATGATGGGACAGAGGTGATTGTTAACAGGCACTCCAGATTGAGGTACAGCCGAAAATTTGATCAACAGGAGCGAAAAGTATACCTCACGGGTGAGGCGTGGTTCGATGTGACCAGGGATGCCTCAAAGCCCTTTGTTATTGATGCCGGAGCAGCCCTTGTGGAGGTGTTGGGTACAAGTTTCAATGTGAATGCCTATAAAGAGAATCCTACTGTGGAGATTACCGTGGAGAGTGGCATGGTGGCCCTGAGTGCAAAACAGGATACGAAGGATCTGATCGTAATGAAGGCTGGTTCCGGGGGTACCTACCACAAATCGCAGAGGGAGTTGAAACTGATCCCCTCCTCCGATCCGAACAGTATCTCGTGGAAGACCAGGGAGTTGTTCTTCGAGGGTTCCACCCTCCGGGAGGTGGCCGACCTGGTAAACAGGGTGTACGGTGTAAATATTGTGATCATGAACCGGGAACTGGCCTCCTGCCCGATTACTGTTACATTCAGGGACCAGACTCTCGAGGCCATTTTAAACGTTCTTGAAATAACCCTTGACCTGCAGGCTACTCAAGTTGGTGATGAGATAAGGCTGGATGGGGAAGGATGTGTTGAATAGCGTTAATGGAATGTCAGGATTAGGATTAAAAATATCCCTGCTTGTATGTTTACTTGCAGCTGCCCCCGTTTTGTCTGGACAGGAGGCCATGCAGCGTATCACGCTGCATTTTGATGAGCGGCCCATGCGGGAGGTGCTGGATCGGATCGAGGAGCAGTCGGGTCTTAGTTTTTCTTATAACTCCAGGCTGATTGATGAGGATGAAGCTGTGACCATTCATCTGGATAACGCGACACTTAGGGAGGCCCTTGCAACACTTTTTTCTGAACGCAGGATCGCCTTTGAAGTGGTTGAGCGGCAGGTTGTGCTTAAGCGAGCCAGGCGGATGAAAATGAAGGTGGAAGCCGCACTGGTTAGGGACAGCACCGGGATGGGGCCGGTAAAATTTACAGTGAGTGGGTATGTGAAGGACTCCGGAACCGGGGAGGTGCTTATTGGTGCCACCATCACCATTCCGGGAGGAGTAGAAGGGACCATCACCAACAACTATGGTTTCTATTCGATGACTCTGCAAAGAGAGGTGGAGGAGCTGCTCTGTACCTATGTGGGATACAGGAACAGGGCCATACCGGTAAGTTCGGGGGAGAACCAGACACTTTATTTAATTATGGAGAAGGAGGTTTCGTATATCAGGGAGGTAACCATCTATTCCGATGAGGTTGAAAATATTATTCGGACCACCAGAAGCTCTGAGGAACGGATCACTCCTGAATCGGTCAGAAAGATGCCTGCTCTATTCGGGGAGAAGGATGTGATCAAATCGCTGGCGGCCGTTCCGGGAATCAAGTTCTTCGGGGATGGATCGACCATCTTCTTTGTGAGGGGAGGGGGGCGCGATCAGAACATGATTACTATTGATGAGGCCCCGGTTTATAACCCCACCCACCTGCTGGGCTATTTCAGTACCATAGTGCCCGATGCCATCAAAGATGTGAAGATCTACAAGGGAGATTTTCCGGCCAACTACGGGGGTAGGCTCTCCTCTCTGATCGATATCCGCACCAAAGATGGGAACATGAACCGTTTCGGGATGGATGGCAGCGTAGGACTACTCTCGTCGAGACTATCGCTGGAGGGTCCCATCTGGAAGGAGCATATCTCCTTCTTTGCTTCGGGAAGGCGCTCCTATATCATCCGGCCGATCCAGAACTGGAACAAGAACATCAATGACCTCCATTTTTCAGATCTTCACCTGAAGCTGAACTACCACATCAATTCAAAGAACAGGCTCTTTTACTCCATATATCGAGGAGAAGACAATTTTGAAGTGCAGAACCGACGCGATTTTTCCACCGGTATCAACTGGAAAAACAGTACCACCACCCTTCGCTGGAACCACCTCTTTTCAGACCGCCTCTTCTCAAACCTGACCCTTCTGGGCTCCAGGTATGATTACCGTTTGTTCATGCATATAGAGGAGAATGACTACTGGAACTCCCGTATCGATAATCTGACCCTGAAATACGATTTTACCCACTATGTGAATCCGGGATATACTTTGCGCTTTGGCTTCCAGGTTGCGGGCTATTTTCATGACCCGGGAAACGTATACCATGGAGGTGTGGAGTGGGATCCGGGCTATGATCTATCGGTTAAGTATACCCGCGAGTATGCCATGTACGTTTCAAACCAGTTTATTATCAATAACAGGCTCTCCATCCGTGCCGGATTAAGAGTCACAGCATGGCACAACATCGGGCCGGCCACTGAGTACCAGATTATCCGGACCACGGAGGGGGGTATTGAGAGGGACAGCCTTGTGGTGACAGTGTACCCCAAAGGTGAGGTGTATCACCAGTCTTTTGCGGTGGACCCCAGGATCAGCATGGTCTACCAGCCCGGTACAAAAAATATCTTTAAGCTGAGCTACAGCCGAACCAGTCAGTTCCAGTACCTGATTACCAACTCTATCAGCCCTTTTACCTCCCTGGAGGTCTGGCTTCCTGCCGGACCCAATGTACCGCCCCAGTGTGCACACCAGTTTACGCTGGGTTATACCCGCCGGTCTGCGATCCCCGGCCTTAGTTTTGATATCGAAGCCTATTACAAACGGATGAATAATCTGATTGATTACCGCGATCATGCCCATATGCTGATGAATCCCCTGGTAGAGGAGGAGCTCCGTTTTGGAGAGGGTAGCGCGTATGGATTGGAGACCATTCTGAATAAGGAGCATGGCAGGCTGACAGGGTGGATCTCCTATACCCTCTCCAGGGCTATCTACCAGGTGGATGAGATCAACGGGGGAGATCCCTATCCCTCATACTCCGACCGGCCTCACGACTTCTCCCTCTACCTCTCATGGGCCCTTCACCCCAGGGTCACCCTTACCGGCAACTTTATCTATATGACGGGGGTTCCCTTTTCAACGCCTACCGGATTCTACTACTATGATAACCACCAGGTACCCATCTATGCAGAGCGTAACAATGACCGGCTCCCCGATTATCACCGGCTCGATGTGGCCCTGAACTGGCACCTGAGCAAACCTGAGCGGAGGTATCAGCATGAATTGATCTTCTCGTTTTACAACCTCTATAACCGCATCAATCCTGTAGCACTACACTTTAATAAGACCATGGATGAGAACGGCAATTTTGTGGTTCCGGTCAATTATTACAGCAACCCGGAGCTTTTTTCCACCCAGTATTACCTCTATGGGATTGTGCCCTCTTTAAGTTACCATTTTAACTTTTAAATAATGAAGCTGCAACGGACATATGGAGTTATTTTGGCAGCCACCCTGTTATTGCTCTCCTGCGACGATCAGGTGAACTGGGATCTGAAATACCAGGAGCTCGACCTTATTGTGGTGGAGGGGAAGATAACCAGTGAAGCACAACGGCATGAAGTGAGACTGACCAGGCCGCTTTATGAGATGAATGGTACCCCTGAACCGGTCACAGGGGCACAGGTTGAGATCTATGATGGAAGGGAGCTGCACTCCCTGGCTGAGGACCCGGAGCGGCCGGGGATCTATGGGACCGATTCCCTGTTCGCTGCAGTACTGAATCAATACTACCAGCTGCGTATTATCCACGAATCAAAGCGTATTACGGCTGTTACCAATATGCGTGAAGTAACCCCGTTCCAGCATATGAATGTCCACCCGGTACAGTCCGATCCCCTGCTGCTGGAGGTATATATCAGTGACAGCGATGAGCCGGCCATTGTGAGGCTGGAGCTGGATTGGAGCCATCTGCCGGGTTACGAATTGTTGCCCGATTCGGCCACCCATGCTGTGATCTATCACTATACCCTGAATGGGGTGGATGTAAATAAGATCTTTAAACCGGCCCAGGAGCATGTGAGATTTCCACCGGGTACCATTGTATTTCGTGAGAAGGAGTCGGTGAATGGTTGGTATGGAGAGTTCCTGCGAGGGGTATTGTCTGAAACCGACTGGCGGGGAGGGATGTTTGATGTGCTTCCCGGAAATGCCCGCACCAATATGGAGGGCGCGGCCATCGGATTTTTTACAGCTGCAGATGTGCTCCGCGATACGGTGGTGGTTCAGTAAACCTCTTACCGCTGTTTCTCAAAAGAGTAGGTAAATTTCACCGTGATGTTTCTCTGATCGTATGCCGGAAGGGTTGGTATCTCGCGGTCGAGCATGGTATTCCGTCCCTCATTAAATACCAGGTAGAGATCGGTCCCCTCTTTCGGATTGTACCTGAATCGGATATTGGAAACAACCTTATTAATGGCGCTGTTGTACTGAACAAAGGCAGAAAGTGAGACTTTGGTGGAGAACATATAGAGCGCCCTCAAGCCTGCAATGTGGTTGTTGAGGGCCTGGTTGCGGTCGGGAAACCGGATGAGATCCAGCCGGTAGATACCTCCAAGTTCCACAGAGGCACCTATGTTCCATTTGGGTTGTATACTTGGTGACAGCTTGTATCCGTCAAAGTATCCTCCTCCTTCAAACATAATAATGGAATAGAATGAACTGGTACCCGGAGTTTGTAACATCAGTTCTGCACTCAGGTACTGGTACCTGCCCGCCGGTACTGTCACGGAATCGGTAAGTTCAAAGTCCTCTTCCAGCTGGTCAATTCTGTAAACCGGGCCTATTGAACCCATCCAGCTGTTTTTTGAATTGAAGGACCAGGTGGGATTAAGGCTGTACATCATCAGTGAGTAATCAGGGATTTGGTAAAAAATATAGTTGAACAGCCTGATGTAGTGGGATTGCAGCCACGACTCTTCCGGGGAGATCCAGGTATATTGCAGACTGGGAGCGCTTGCAACGAAGTCATCGATCATTTCAAAACCTATACCGGGATCAAAGTCTGTCCCGGAATAGGCGAGACCGGCCGAATAGGATAAGCCTTCCTGTTTACGTCGCTCCCAGTTCACCGTTAAGCTGGTAGGATTCATTGAGAGGGGATTGTTTTCTGCACTGTCATGGAGGGTTTGTGCCAGGCGAATGGTCAGGTAGTCATCTCCAAATACCCTGACCACACCGTCCACTCCATAGCCAATGTTATAAGTTCCATCCACTCCCAGCCTGGAGGTAAGCATGCCTCCCAGGTAGGAGTATTCATTAAAGGCTCTCTTTTTTACCCTGAACACTCCGAAATTTTCTGATGGCAGGTCATCAAATGATGCAGTCTGAAGATTCAGGAGACCTATGTCCCAATCCCTGATCCTGCTGTTCAGACGGGCGCCACCCCAGATCCTCACAGGATTACCTTCATACAGACCGATCCGGCGACTGTAAAAGAGGTTATTCTGCCCACCCAGGGAAAAGTCAAAAATGCTGCTCCGTTCCAGGAAGAATTTCCTCTTTTCCTCGAAGAAAAGGCTGAACCGGGTCAGGTTAAACTGCTGGTCGTCTGCCTCCACCTGTGCAAAATCGGTGTTAACTGTAAGGTCAAGCACCGTATTTGGATTGATCCCGTACTTGATGTCCAGACCAGGTTCAAACCTAAAGTCTTCGCCATACTCATAGGTGGTTTCAGCATCGTTCAATTCATTCTGTTGTTTGAACCCGGTGAGCAGGTAGGGAGTGATGTGGACCGGTTTTTTCGGGCTCAATTCTTCAAACACCACCTCTTCGTAGAGGGAAGGTTTCATGTTGCTGGTGGGACCCCACTGATTGGAGATGGCAGGGTAAATGTCCGCCTCATTTTTGGCAGGGATCCAGCGAAAGAAACTGATCCCCATCACGGTCTTTCCTTCCGACTCCTGGAACCTGAGGCTGGAAATAGGGATCCGCATCTCCACGTACCATCCCTGATCGTCATAGCTTGTTTTTACCTCCCAGAAGGTGTTCCAATCCATATTCACGGGCATCTGGTCCATAGTGGGGGTTCCGTCGTTGCTAACTGCTCCATCCCAGCGAAGCCCCAGGGGGTTGGTGAAAAAAAGCAGGGAGTTCTCCTTGTCATTGTAAGTGTCCAGGCTGACCCCGAACCAGTCGCAGGCCATGGAATTCAGGTCCCTTTTCTTCCCGATGGCCCGCACATAGGATGGATCGGAGACGTAGAGCAATCCACCCACATAAACAAACTGATCGTCATATCCCATCCTGACCACTGATTGTTCCGAGGGCGGATTCCCGAATACAGGCAGATGAGAGATCATTGGAAAGGGTTCAAGATGCTCCCAGGCAGCTTCATCCGGCTTTCCGTCAAACTCAATGGCCTGGTCTATTTTTCCAATCACCCGGCGTTCCTGCTTCTGTGACCGGACCGGGAGCGCTGAGAACATCAGAGCGCATAATATCAGTATGGCGGATTTGGTGTTGATGGGCAGGGTGGGTTATTGAGGGAATAAAAATATGATAATTATTGTCTCCGATCAAGCAACAGAAACGCAACCCGGCTGGTGGCAGTTGTATCTTATGGAAAAATTACCATATTTATCATATGAAAGTCAAGTGATTTTATCTT
>JAGLTY010000073.1 GCA_023135025.1 Bacteroidales bacterium
CAGTGGCTGGGGGGAATGGGAATAATTCTGCTTACACTGCTTCTGCTGCCTTTCCTGGGAATAGGAGGAATGCAGCTATTTTCAGCCGAGGTGCCAAGCCCCACACCCGTTAAGCTACATCCGCATGTGAAGGACACGGCCAAACGTTTGTGGTTGATCTATCTGGTCTTTACTTTTGTTGAGAGCCTGTTGCTCTGGGCCGGTGAAATGAAGCTGTACGATGCCATTTGTCATTCACTGACCACCATGGCCACAGGTGGGTACTCCACCAAGCAGGCCAGTATTGCGTACTGGAACTCGCCCTATATCCATTATGTGATTACCCTGTTTATGTTTCTGGCGGGAACTAACTTTACGCTGGCCTATTTTGGAATGCATGGACAGTTCAGGAAGATATGGGTGAATGAAGAGTTTAGATGGTACCTCGGATTTATCGGTGGATTTACCCTGGTGATAACGTTTGGACTCTTCTTTACTGGCGGGGGTGGATTTGAGCTGGCCTTTCGGAATGCCATTTTCCAGGTGGTCTCCATCATTACCACCACAGGCTATGCCTCAGCCGATTATTTGCAATGGACCCCGTGGCTCATTGTACTTATTTTTACATTGATGTTTTTTGGGGGATCGGCAGGATCCACAGGGGGTGGCCCCAAGATTATGCGGATTGTGGTTATGTTGAAAAACTCCACCCAGGAGCTGAAACGGATGATTCACCCCAACGCCGTGATTCCTGTCAGACTCAATAAAATGGCAGTGGAGGAGTCGGTGGTCACCAGTGTACTGGCATTTATGGCATTTTATGGCATCATCGCTGTGATCTCCATGGCAGTAATGTCGATTCTTGGAAATGACCTGGATACCTCAGTTGGTGCAGTGGCAGCCACCCTGGGAAATATTGGTCCGGGTATCGGCAAAGTGGGACCGGCCCTGAATTATTCGGAGATCCATGTGGCGGGCAAATGGTTTCTCTCCTTCCTGATGCTGGTAGGCAGATTGGAACTCTTTACGGTGCTGGTGCTTTTCTCCCCAATGTTCTGGAGAAGGTAGGCGTGGATTATTCTAAAGAGAGCTGGTATTCACCTGGAATTTTACCGAAGGTTTTTCTGAGCCAGAGATGGAATTTGTGCATTCCCTCTCCGTAAAACATCAGTGGACAGAAGCCATATACCACCTCGATCTTGTTTTCTCTGCAGGTAGTATAAGCTTTCTCAGAATAGGCTCCTTTCCCTATACCCCTGACCATCCAGACCCGTTTGATCCCCGATCCCACAGCCTGTTCTACGATCTCTTCGGTCAATTTCGGGGGAACCGCCATGATCAGGTTCTCCACATCGCCTGGAAGATTCTTAACAGTGGGTAGAGAGGTTTTTCCTTCAATCTCGCTGTACCTGGGGTTTACCAGAAAAACATCTTTACCAAGTTTCTGCAGT
The DNA here is from genome assembly GCA_023135025.1 of Bacteroidales bacterium. GTDB lineage: Bacteria > Bacteroidota > Bacteroidia > Bacteroidales. The sequence continues at coordinate 1,431 of JAGLTY010000073.1, forward strand.
TCGATCATTAATGTCCTGCCGAAATTGTCTTTGTTGGGAGATGCTCCTGCGATGGCGACTTGACCGGAATCCAAAAATGCCTGTATGGTCTTTTTCATGGGGTGAGCGATTTTCCACACAAGTTAATGATTGAGAGACAAATCTAAAAATTCCAATGGATCTATAGTTCCACCTCACCGAGACCCTGTCTGACAACCTCAGGTTCATCGCCGCTGCAGTCGACTATTGTAGATGGTTCCATTCCTCCGTATCCCCCGTCGATCACAACATCCACAAAATCGCGGTACTCTTCAAAGATCAGCTCGGGATCGGTGGGATACTCCAGGATCTGGTCATCCTCTTTCAGGGAGGTGGTCAGGATGGGATTGCCCAGTTGCCGGACAATCTCCAGGATAATATTGTTATCGGGGATCCTGATTCCCACAGTTTTACGTTTCTGCTTGATCGATTTGGGAACCTGTGTACTGGCGGTAAGGATAAAGGTGAAGGGACCGGGCAGGTGGGATTTCATCAGTTTGAAGGTCCTGTTGTCCACATGCCTGGCAAAATCGGAGAGGTGACTCAAATCGGAACAGATAAATGAGAACTGTGCTTTTTCAGGCTTGATCCCTTTGATTCGGGCAACCCTCTCCACAGCCCTGGCTTTGGTGATGTCGCACCCCATGCCATAGACCGTATCGGTGGGATAGATGATTACACCACCATTTCGAAGCAGCTCAACAATCTTGTCGATCTGCCTCTGATCCGGACTCTTTTCATAAAGCTTCAGCATCATCATTTATGCGATAAACCGCGTAAAAATAGTATAATAACTGTATAAATGGAGCTTGTTTTGTATTTTAGGCAAATGCAACTTCCCGATGCAAAGAGGTGGGTGAAGGATCAATGGCTGGCTTCCTCCTCCGGCTGATCTTCATCTGTCTGATCCCCTTCCTGATCCAAATTATCATCATCCAGTTCCGATCGTTCAGGCTCGGGTCCCTGGTCGTGGTAAACGATGGCCAGGACCACTCCCGAAGCGGCCCCGGTAATATGGGCTTCGAACGAGACCTCAAAATCGAATGGCAGGAGACCCCACACCATGCTGCCATACCAGAATACCACCAGCAGCGAGATGGCGGTCAGACTTCTGACCCGCCTGATTATCCCGCTCAGAAAGAGAAAGGCAGCTAGTCCGTAAATCATTCCGGATGCACCTATATGGTAAGCCTCTCTTCCCACGCCCCATAACAGAATACCTCCCAACAGGTAGATCAGGCCCCAGATCTTATAGGCAATATCGCGATAGAAGTAAAAAAGTGCCAGGCTAAGCAGCAACACTGGCATGGAGTTGTCAATCAGGTGTTTCCAGTCGCCATGGATCAGGGGTGAGAATAATATCCCCTGCAGACCGCTCCATTTCCTTGGGTACACTCCTCTTTCCACGAAAGAGAGCTCCATGCTGATCTCGAAAAATTTCACTGCCCAGAGCAGCAACAGGAAGAATCCGGGAAAAACCAGGCTGTAGATAAACCGTTTCTTCTCTTCCGACATATAACAAAGATATCTTTTTTCCGATTGTGCTATCTTTAAAGAATAAAACCGGGGAACATGACAGAAATCTTGCTGGGAATACTGATACTGCTTGCCATTGTAAATGTGGTTATCGTTTTAAGGAACAGGAAATCGGTGGATACCGGGCCCCAATTGAAGGAGGTCGAATCTTCCATCCTCAGGTTCGAGACCGTACTGGAGAAAAATGAGAGAACACTGAAGGATGAATTTGAACGGAACCGGAGAGAGAACCAGGAGACCGCCAAGGCCAACCGGGAGGAGCTGACCAGGTCGCTTCAGTCTTTCGAGGTGAAGTTTGCCACCAATATCAAGGAGCTGAATGAATTGATCCGGCAAAAATTCGGGGATTTTAACAAACAGCAGATCGATAACAATAGGCTGGCTACTGACCATATGAAAGGGATCCAGGAGACCATTGAAAAGCAGCTGTTAAGTATCCGTGATGACAATACAAAGCAGCTTAACGAGATGCGGAAAACCGTGGATGAAAAGTTGCAGACAACTCTGGAAAAGAGGCTGGGAGAGTCCTTTAAACAGGTGAGCGAAAGGCTCGAACAGGTACATAAAGGACTTGGAGAGATGCAAACTATTGCCTCCGGGGTGGGGGATCTGAAAAAGGTTCTTTCCAATGTAAAGACCAGGGGTGTGCTGGGCGAGTATCTCCTGGGTAATATCCTGGAGCAGATTCTTACACCCGATCAGTACAGCATGAATGTCTCCACGAAGAAGGGAAGCCAGGCCCATGTGGAGTATGCAATTAAACTTCCTGGGAAGAGCACAGATGAGGAGGTCTGGATGCCGGTGGATTCAAAATTCCCCATTGAGTCGTACGAGTTATTGCTGGTGGCATATGACCAGGGGAATCCGGAGCAGATTGAAGCGGCCCAGAAGATTCTGATAAAATCGGTGGAGGGATTTGCAAAGGATATCAGCGAAAAATACCTCGATCCTCCCCATACCACCGACTTTGGGATTATGTTCCTTCCGGTGGAGAGCCTCTATGCTGAGGTGTTACGGCATCCGGGACTCTTTGAAACCCTTCAGAGAACCCACAGGATCACAGTCACCGGACCCACCACACTCTCTGCTCTGCTGAACAGCCTGCAGATGGGATTCCGCACCCTGGCAGTACAAAAACGAAGCAGCGAGGTGTGGAAAGTACTGGGAGCTGTGAAGGCAGAGTTTGAAACTTTTTCAGATCACCTTAAGAAAGTGAGAAAGCAGCTGGATACCGCTACCGGTACCCTGGATAAACTTCAAACAACCCGGACCAACCAGATAGAGAGAAAACTGCGTACAGTGGAAACCCTGGATGCACCAGAATCGAAAGAGATCCTTGAACTGCCTTCCGAATCGGAAGAAGATATCCCCGAAGTTGAATAAATTGTTATTTTTTGCACCTTTTGTGTTTGTGAATTGAATTAATCTCTATATTTGACCGATGTTTTAAAACTATGCCAAACAACATTCTGCATATTCTACTCGTGGTGCTCGTGCTGGTGATTGATCCAGGGTTGGCCTGAGAGTGGTATTTAGCAGATAAAAGCATACCAAGCCATTCTCAGGATAGAGGATGGCTTTTTTAATGAACAGATAAGCAGAACTGAACAATGAAGATTCAATACCGGAGCCATACAAGTACCATGGGGCGCAGAATGGCAGGGGCGAGGAGTCTCTGGCGCGCCAATGGAATGAAAGAGAGTCAGTTTGGGAAACCGGTATTTGGTATTGCCAACTCATTTACCCAGTTTGTTCCCGGTCATACCCACCTTCACCATATTGGCCAGGAGGTGAAGCAAATCTTTGAAGAGGCGGGCTATTTTGCTGCCGAATTCAATACCATTGCCATCGATGACGGGATCGCCATGGGTCATGATGGGATGCTCTACTCACTTCCCTCCAGGGATCTGATTGCAGACAGCATCGAATATATGGCCAATGCACATAAGGTGGATGCCCTGTTTTGCATCTCCAACTGTGATAAGATCACCCCGGGTATGCAGATGGCAGCCATGCGACTGAATATCCCGGTGATTTTTGTATCGGGCGGACCCATGGAGGCGGGGCGTGATGGAGAGAGTGCCTATGACCTCATAGATTCTATGGTGATGGCGGCCGATCCATCTGTTAGCGACGAAAAGGTGGCCCGTATCGAGAAGCTGGCGTGTCCCACCTGTGGCTCCTGTTCCGGGATGTTTACTGCCAACTCCATGAACTGCCTGAATGAGGCGATTGGACTGGCTCTTCCGGGCAACGGAACCATTGTGGCCACCCATGTGGAGCGGAATAATCTCTTTGAAAAAGCGGCTCATCATCTTATTGAAAATACCCTTAGTTATTATGAATTGGGGAACGAAAAGGTGCTGCCGCGCTCTATCGGGACCTATGAGGCTTTTGAAAATGCCATGACCCTGGATATAGCCATGGGGGGATCTACCAATACGGTATTGCACCTGCTGGCCATTGCACATGAGGCCGAAGTTGATTTTGGCATGAAAGATATTGACCGCCTGTCACGTACCACTCCGGTGTTAAGTAAGGTGGCACCAAGCTCAAGCTACCATGTGGAGGATGTGAACCGGGCCGGTGGGATCATGGGTATCCTGTCGGAACTGGACCGGGGCGGACTGATCAACCGGGATGTGAACCGGGTGGATGGACGAACCCTGGGTGAGGCCATGGAGTGCTGCGATCTGATCAATAACCAGCCATGCGACCGCAACGAGGAGCTCTACTCAGCGGCTCCGGGAGGTAAATTCAACCTGACCCTGGGATCGCAGGATGCCAGGTATGAGGAGTTTGACCTGGACAGGGAGACCGGTTGTATCCGGAGTATTGAAAATGCCTACAGCAGCGATGGGGGACTGGCCGTTCTTACAGGGAACATCGCTCTCAAGGGATCCATTGTGAAGACAGCTGGTGTTTCAGTGAAGGTACTTCAGTTTGAAGGTCCTGCCAGGGTATATGACTCACAGGATGATGCCTGTGATGCCATTCTTGAAGGCAGGGTGAAGGCCGGGGATGTGGTGGTGATCCGCTACGAGGGACCAAAGGGAGGGCCCGGCATGCAGGAGATGCTCTATCCCACAACCTATATAAAGTCGAGGCAACTGGGAGAGAAATGTGCACTGATTACAGATGGTCGTTTTTCCGGGGGTACATCCGGACTCTCCATTGGTCATATTTCGCCCGAAGCAGCAGATGGCGGCGCCATCGGACTTATCAGGGATGGTGATATAATTCGAATCGATATTCCTGCCCGATCCATGGATCTGCTCCTGGATGATGAGGAGCTGGAGCAGCGAAGGAGAGAGGCCGATAGCACTCCCGAAGGATGGAAACCGGTGAGGGAACGTAAAGTGTCCAAAGCCCTGAAAGCCTATGCCAGCATGGTATCGTCGGCAGACAGAGGAGCCATCAGGCAACTTAATGAATCTTAAAACAGAACTACAAAATTATAACAGCATGGAAACAGAGACAAAAAAGAAGGAAACTGAGGAGAAAACAGCCGGACAAAAGATGACCGGAGCCGAAGCCCTTGTAAAAGCTTTGCTGGAGGAGGGAGTAGATACTGCTTTTGGCTATATAGGTGGAGCCATAATGCCCATTTACGATGCATTGTATCATTATGAGGATCAGTTGAAGCATGTGATGGTGCGGCATGAACAGGGTGCCATCCATGCAGCTGAGGGCTATGCCAGGATCTCCAGAAAGCCGGGTGTATGTCTGACCACTTCGGGACCAGGTGCTACCAATCTGGTAACCGGGCTGGCCAATGCCATGCTCGATTCCGTACCACTGGTCTGTATTACCGGGCAGGTGGGCGCCCCTATGCTGGGAACAGATGCTTTCCAGGAGACCGATATGGTCAGCGTTTCCATGCCGCTCACCAAATGGAACTACCAGATAACCAGCGCCGATGAGGTCTGTGATGTCATGGCCAGGGCTTTTTTCTATGCCAATTCAGGGCGGCCCGGTCCGGTGCTGATCGATATTGCTAAGACTGCCCAGGTTGAAGAGGTTGAGTTTAACTATAAGAAACGGATCCATGTGAGGAGTTACCTGCCCAATCCAAAACCAGACCCTGCAAGTATTGAGGCGGCAGCCGGGTTGATCAATAATGCGGAGCGTCCTTTTGTGCTTTGCGGACATGGAGTGACCATCTCAAGGGCCGAAAAGGAGTTTATGAAGTTGGTTGAACAAGCTCAGATTCCCGTCGGACATACACTGAATGGGTTATCCGCCTTTCCGGAAGATCATCCCCTTTCCGTAGGCATGCTGGGGATGCATGGTAACTATGCACCCAACGTGAATACCAATAATTGTGATGTACTGATCGCCATTGGAATGAGGTTCGATGACCGGGTAACCGGGACTGTGAACACATACGCCAAACAGGCCAAGGTGATCCATATTGAGATCGATCCTGCTGAGATCGACAAGATCATCAAGACCGATGTGGCCATCATTGCTGATGCCAAACAGGCTATTCAGCAGTTGTTACCAAAGATCAAGCCCGCTGAGCACAGTGAATGGCTCAACTCGTTTAAGGAATTGGAGAAGATGGAGGTAGAGAAAGTGATCAACAAGGATTGCTTCTCCAATGATACCAAGATGCATATGGGAGAAGTGATCCATAATTTATCAGTGAAGACCGACGGAAGGGCCATAGTGGTTACCGATGTGGGCCAGCACCAGATGGCAGCAGCCAGGTACTACAAGCATAAGGAGCCCAACTCCTGGGTCTCTTCGGGCGGACTGGGAACCATGGGTTTTGGGGTGCCGGCTGCCATGGGTGTGGCCTTTACCAATCCCGAGCGTCCGCTGGTTTCCATTTCGGGCGACGGTGGCTTCCAGATGACCATCCAGGAGCTGGGTACCATTGCCCAGTACAACCTGCCGGTGAAGATGATCCTGATGAATAACCAGTACCTGGGTATGGTACGGCAGTGGCAGGAGATGTTTAATGAGCGCCGGTATGCCAGTACCGGGCTTACCAATCCCGATTTTATCAAGATTGCCGATGGTTTTGGGGTTCCGGGCAGGAAGATCACCGACCGGGAGGAGCTGAGTCAGGCTCTGGATGAATTGCTGGCCAAAGAGGGTCCCTGCCTGCTTGAAATAGAGATCCAGAAAGAGGGGAATATCTTTCCCATGATTACCCCGGGCACATCAGTTTCAGATATCCGTTTGGATTAATAAATATAACAGAAGAAAGACTATGAAAAAGGAATATACCATATCGGTTTTCAGTGAGCACAAGGTGGGTCTCCTGCACCGGATCACTGTGATTTTCTCACGCAGGAAGATCAATATTGAAAGTTTAAATACATCCGAATCTGAGGTGAGAGGGATCTATCGGTTCACTATTGTGATCCATGCCACTGAGGATATGGTCAAGACGGTGACCAAACAGATCGAGAAGCAGATCGGGATACTGAAGGCATTCTACCATACACTGGATGAGATTGTGTACCAGGAGATCGCA
>JAGLTY010000074.1 GCA_023135025.1 Bacteroidales bacterium
ATTGTGGCTATTCGACAGAGCCGGACTCTATGCCACCAGTCCGGTCAGGGTCCTGATTACCATGGTTACATGTTTCGTAGTGTTCAGCCTGGTCTACTATTTTATGCTGCTGTGGACTCCTGCAGATATCATAGCTTCGGTTGACAATCAGCTCTCCCCGATGTCCCGCTCCTTTTACCACAGTGCCATTACATTCCTTACCATTGGTTATGGTGATCACTATCCTTATGGAGCAGTTCGCTGGGTTTCAGGTATTGAAGGTTTCTTTGGACTGTTCCTGATGTCCTATTTCACCGTTGCTTTTGTCCGAAAAGTACTCAGGTAATCAATCCTCTTTACCTTCCAGAAGATCGGGCCTGAGATGGCGTGTGCGTTCAAGTGACTGTTCATGTTTCCACCGGTCGATCTTTGCAGCATGCCCCGATAGAAGGATATCGGGCACTTTCCAGCCTTTGTAGTCGGCTGGCCGGGTATAGACGGGTGGAGCCAGCAACCCATCCTGAAATGAATCGCTCAGTGCCGATGTTTCATCAGAGATGGCTCCCGGCAGAAGGCGGATCACACTATCAGTGATGACAGCAGCGGCCAGCTCTCCCCCTGTCAACACATAATCCCCTATGGAGATTTCACGGGTTACCAGGTGATCCCTGATCCGCTGATCAATCCCTTTATAATGGCCACACAGGATAATCAGATTTCCAGCCAGGACCAGGCGATTGGCTTCCAGCTGATCAAACCTGCTCCCATCGGGCGAAGTATAGATGATTTCATCATATTCCCGTTGTGAAGTGAGGTGGGAGATGGCCCTGTGAATGGGCTCGATAGATAGCACCATGCCGGCATCACCACCAAATGCATAATCATCCACCCTTCTGTGCTTGTTCTGTGAGAAATCCCGCAGGTCATGAATATGGATCTCCACAAGCCCTTTCTCCCTGGCTCTTTTAACGATGGAGTGATTAAGGGGCCCCTCCAATAATTGTGGTAACACCGTAATAATATCGATGCGCATAGTGGTTGATTTTCTACGAAGATAGGACAGATTTTTTCTGAAAAAGAGTTCATTTAATGAAAAATGACTAATTTGTATGATTGGCGACCTACTAATCCTCTACCTGCTATGAAAAATTCTGAAGCAAATGATCCTCTGAAGGAGACGAAAAACAAAGAGCAAAAAACAGAAACCAGGCATCCCAAACCTCCCGGCGAGGAGAAAGAGAACGACACTGCAGATCATGTTGATCCACCTGTGTCTGCAACCGAACCTATTTCCAGTGAGGCTGTAGTTGAATTACCTGAATCCCACACATCAGAAGCTATAGCAGATACCGCTCCGCCAGCTAAGGAACCCGCTACAGAAACTTCAGAACCTGAACCCGCACCAGCCGCATCCGAATCCAAACCCGAACCCGAACAGCTGATTGATGACAGCGAGGAGCAGCAAAAAAATGCTTCTTATGATGATGATGTGGACATTGAAGATCGGGAACCTGAAGAGGAGGGTATTAACTATGGTTTGCTAAGTAAGGAGGACCTGGTTAAGTTGATGAAAGAGAAGCTGGATAACCCTGGAAAAGGGAATATCAGGAAAGAGGTGGAAGATATCAAGCAGGTCTTTTATGAGAAGGTGGCTGCAGTATTGGAGGAGAAGAAAAAACACTTTCTTGATGAGGGTGGTAACCTGGAAGATTTTAAACCTGCCGGGGAGCCTGTGGAGACAGCAATGAAAGAGTTGTTGTACAAATACAAAGGACTTAGGGCTGAATTTACCCGGCAGCTTGAAAAAACCAAGAAGGAAAACCTCGTTAAGAAACAGGAGGTTCTGGATGGATTCAGAATGCTGATGGAGGGCCAGGAAACTTTTGAATTAACTTTCAGGAAGTTTAAGGATCTTCAGAAGCAGTGGTTCTCAGCAGGTGTTGTTCCGCATCAATACCTGAAGGACCTATGGGATTCATATAATTATTTCGTTGAAAAATTCAACGATTATGTGCGCATCAACCGTGACCTTCGTGCACTTGACCTGAAGAAAAATATGGAGCTTAAAGTACAGCTGTGTGAGCGGACCGAGGAGCTTGATAAAGAGCCTAACATTGTTCATGCTTTTAAATCCCTTCAGAAAAACCATACACGATGGAGGGAGATTGGTCCGGTACCACGCGAAAACAGGGATGAGATCTGGGACCGCTTCAAGCTGGCTACCTCAGTTATCAATAAAAAGCACCAGGAATACCACTCCAGACTGAAAGAGTCTTTACATGAGAATCTGGAGAAAAAGATAAACCTGTGCGAGAAGATTGAAAATATTGCTGCAACTGTGTATGAAACTCATGGAGCCTGGGTTGATAGAACCAACCATGTGCTGGAGATTCAGAAAACATGGAAGTCCATTGGATATGCTCCCAAGAAAGATAACAATGTCATTTATTCAAGGTTTCGAACTGCATGTGATCTGTTTTTCGGAAACAAGGCCAAATTCTACGCTGCAGCCTATGAGGACCAGAAGGATAACCTCAAGTTAAAGCTGGAGATTGCAGAAAAGGCAGAATCATTGAGTAGCAGCCAGGAGTGGAAGGAGACGACCAATGAACTTATAATGCTGCAGAAACGCTGGAAAGAGATAGGTCCGGTACCCAGAAGGGATTCCGATAAGTTATGGAAAAGGTTCAGGGCCGCATGTGATACATTCTTTAATAATAAATCAAAGTATTTTGAAGATATAGACTCCACCTTCGATGAAAATCTAAAATCCAAGGAAATACTTGTGGCTGAGATGGACGCATTTTCGGCATCGGACGACCGTAAGAAGAATCTGGAGGCCCTGAACGTTTTTCAAACAAGATTTAATGCCATCGGGTACGTGCCTTCCGGGAAGAAGGAGTGGATCAAGGATCAGTTCAGACTGGCTCAGGACAGATTGCTGGAGAAAACCGGAATGGATGAGTCTCAACGAAGTATTTTCAGGTTTCGTTACCGGATTGCAGGTATGGCGAATGCTCCACGGTCCGATATGAAACTGAATTTTGAAAGGGACAAGCTGGTTAACAAACTGCAACAGCTGCGAAATGACATGAGTGTCTGGGAGAACAACATAGGTTTCTTCAAACAGTCGGACAGCTCAGAAGAGACTATCCATGGATTCAAGGAAAAAATCGATGCTGCACATGAGCGTATCGAAGTTCTCGAGAAGAAAATCCGCATCCTGGATGATATGGAAAATGAAAATTAAATCTTTACTTTTACCTCGCATATAAATCTGAATCGACTTGGGCAGTACAAAGTATGTTTTCGTAACCGGAGGAGTAACTTCTTCCCTGGGTAAAGGTATTGTTTCCGCTTCACTGGGACGACTTCTGCAGGCCAGGGGATATAAGGTGACCATCCAGAAACTGGACCCTTATATCAATGTGGATCCGGGAACCCTCAATCCGTACGAACATGGTGAGTGCTATGTAACAGACGATGGTGCCGAAACAGATCTTGACCTGGGGCATTATGAGCGTTTCCTGGATATACAGACCTCACAGGCCAACAATGTAACCACCGGCAGGATCTATCAGTCAGTGATCAATAAAGAACGCAGGGGTGATTACCTGGGGAAAACCGTTCAGGTGATTCCACATATAACGGATGAGATCAAGCGAAGAATCACCCTGCTGGGAGAAAAGGATGAGTATGATATCATTATTACCGAAATTGGGGGTACTGTTGGTGATATTGAATCACTCCCATATATTGAAGCGGTCAGGCAGCTGCGCTGGGAACTGGGAGTTGAAAATACTGTTTTTGTACATCTTACCCTGGTACCCTACCTCTCTGCTTCGGGCGAACTGAAGACCAAACCAACACAGCATTCTGTAAAAGTACTCCTGGAAAGCGGGATTCAGCCCGATGTGCTGGTATTGCGTGCTGAACATGAACTGGACAAGGACCTTCGAAAGAAAGTGGCTCTGTTCTGCAATGTGGAACTGGAAGCAGTGATTCAATCCATAGATGTATCTACCATTTACGAGGTGCCGCTGCTGATGAAGGAGGAGGGTCTTGATGTGATGGTATTGAAAAAGTTACAGATTGAACCAAAGGAGTCGCCCGACCTGAAAGAATGGAAGAAGTTTGTGGACCGGCTCAAGAGTTCTAAAAAAGAGATCACAATTGCACTTGTGGGCAAATATGTTGAACTGTATGATTCCTATAAATCGATTATTGAGTCACTGACCCATGCCGGAGCCATGAACAAGGTAAAAGTAAAGGTGGATTGTATTCACTCTGAGGAGATATCGGTCGACAATGTTTCTGAGAAATTAGAAGGGTATGATGGTATTCTGGTGGCTCCGGGGTTTGGTGACCGGGGTGTTGAGGGTAAGATCATTTCAGTCACCTATGCCCGTGAGAACAAGGTTCCATTTTTTGGGATATGTCTTGGACTCCAGTGTGCAATTATCGAGTTTGCCCGCAATGTGCTGGGATATGAAGATGCACACTCTACCGAGATGATGAATAACACCAGGTACCCTGTGATTGACCTGATGGAGGAGCAGAAAGGAGTTACAAAAAAGGGCGGAACCATGCGTCTTGGGGGATATGCCTGTTCGCTGCAGAAGGGATCACTTGTACAGCAAGCATACCAAACCGAAATGGTTCGGGAGCGGCATCGTCACCGCTATGAGTTTAACAACGATTTTCTGGAAACATTCCGGGAACATGGCATGGTCCCCACCGGGATCAATCCGGAGAGCGGACTTGTGGAGATCATGGAACAGCCCGGTCACCCCTGGTTTGTGGGTACACAGTTTCACCCCGAATACAGGAGTACCGCACTGAATCCCCACCCTCTGTTTATCGCTTTCATCAAAGCCGCCATCAAAAACAGTAAATAGCAGTATAACTACTGCCTGCTGCAATTCACCGAAATCTGGCGGATTTTACCTGATTTTATATTGATATACAGGCTAAACCATTACTTTTGTGCCAGAAATTAATAACTGAAAATGGATAAAAATACAATTATAGGTCTGGGGATTATCGGACTCCTGCTTGTGGGCTACAGCATTTTTACTAAACCTCAACGTGAGGCTCAGATGGCTGAACGGAGCAGGCTCGATTCCATTGCCCGTGTGGAGCAGGTGAGGGCCATGGAGGCCGCACAACAGGCGAAGGCCCTACTCCCCACCAACGAAACAGGAGCCAATACTGTAACCGATTCAATCTCCATGGAGCGGTTATCAGGGGAGCTGGGCGATTTCGCAAATGCTGCCACAGGAACATCGGAAAGTGTAGTGCTTGAAAATGAGAATATGAAATTGACTTTTTCGACCCTAGGGGGCCGACCCTATACGGTACAGTTGAAGAAGTATCAGACACACGATTCACTGCCTCTCTACCTGTTTGACGGTGACTCCACCATCTTTGCCCTTCATTTTTTTGCCGACAACAGGGGAATCAATACCGGCGAACTCTTTTTCAAGCCCGCCATTGAGAAAATGACAGGAGAAGATGGGCGTTCGTATCAGCAGCTTACTATGAAGATGGAGATCTCAGAATCAGCCTCCATCTCATATATATACAGGCTGTTTGATGACGATTATATGCTCGATTTTGATATGCGTTTCAAGGGACTGGATCAATACCGAACCGATAGGATGGAGTTCAAGTTCGATTTCTATGCGCCATCACAGGAGAAGGGGTATCAGAACGAAGCAATGTACACCACACTTTACTATAAATACCACGGAGGAGATGTGGAGAACTTTAAATCGAGGTCAAAGAAAGAGATTGAAGAGGTGACCGAAACCACACGAATCAGGTGGATAGCCTTCAGTCATCAATTTTTCTCCACCATCGTGGTGGCTGATGAACACTTTAATGGCGCCTTTATGCTACAGGAGCGCTTTAATGATCCCGGAAAATATGTCCGCCGCTTCTCTACCTCCATCGATATGCCTTACGATCGTACCGGCGATCAGCTCATCGGCATGCAACTATATTTTGGGCCAAATAAATTCCAATCTTTGAAGAGCTATGGCGACCTGGGTCTCGAAAGTGTAGTCACGGTTGGAGGTGCCATGATCCGGTGGATCAATGCATTTGTGGTTATACCAATCTTTGACTGGTTGAACAAATATTTCGTTAACTACGGGATTATCATCCTGCTACTTACGCTGATAATCAAAGTGGCTCTCTTCCCGCTTACTTACAAATCCTTTAAGTCGCAAGCGGTAATGAAGCTTTTAAAGCCACAGGTGGATGAGATCAGTGAACGCTATCCCAAGAAGGATGATGCAATGAAGAAGCAGCAGGCGACCATGGACCTCTATAAGAAGGCCGGGGCCAATCCTATGGGTGGATGTCTTCCCATGTTGCTGCAGTTCCCCATCCTCTATGCCATGTTCAGGTTCTTTCCTACCTCCATTGAGCTTAGGCAGGAGGGATTTCTCTGGGCACATGACCTATCCACCTATGACTCCATTCTCGATCTGCCGTGGGATATCCCCATGTATGGCGATCATGTGAGCCTTTTTACTCTGTTGATGACCGTTACCACCATGCTCTCCATGCGCTATAACAATCAGGCCTCTGCAGGTAGCAGCCAGATGCCGGGAATGAAGACCATGATGTATATTATGCCGGTGATGTTTATGTTTATCCTGAACAACTTCTCGGCAGGTCTGACCTATTACTACTTCCTTGCCAATGTGATTACCCTGGGACAGAACCTGGTCTTCAAGAGGTTCATCGATGAGGAGAAGATCATGAAAAAGATCGCCGCGAAGCAGAATAAACCGGCCAAAAAATCGAAGTTTGCGCAGCGGTTGGAGTCTATACAAAAACAGCAAAAACAACAACAGGCCCTGGGTGGAAGAAAACCACAACCCAAGAAAAAAAGCAGGTAGGTTACTGCAAAAGGATGTTTCTTAGAGCGGCCATTTTCAGAGCTGTAATGGCAGCTTCATCGCCTTTGTTACCATGTTTACCTCCTGACCGATCCAGGGCCTGCTGTTTATTCTCAGTTGTTAATACACCGAAAATAAAAGGAATATCATAATCGAGGTTCAATTCTGTAATCCCCTTGGTAACGCCCTGACAGATGTAATCAAAATGGCTGGTTTCGCCACGGATCACACATCCCAGGCATATGACTGCATGAGGTGAAAATTGTTCGGCAATGATACGGGCCCCATAAGGGAGTTCAAAGCTCCCGGGGACAGTTTTAGTATTGATATTTTCCTCCTTAACGCCATGTTTTTTTAACATCTTCAGGGTCCCTTCCAGAAGCGCTGCAGTAATCTCTTCGTTCCATTCAGAGACAACGATACCGAACTTCATTAATGATCCGTCTGGAATGGTAGCAGGATCATGGTCAGACAGGTTTTTCAGGCTTGAAGACATGCGTATATGGGGGAATGTAGTTACAGTGTCATTTTCGACTCTACCCTTCCTATGTATTTTTTAATCTCTTTTCCTTCAAGAGTTCCAGGGTAGGTAGACTCAATAGCTTTGTATGTGGTAAGGGCCTCTTCCAGTTTACCAAGTTCTTCATAAACGATACCCAGTTTCTTCAGCATAATGGGAGTGGAGAAATTATTCTCATATTTATCGATACCACTTCTGTAAGCAGATACAGCTTTATTCAGTTCGCCCAACTCTACATATGCATCTCCCAGGGTGCTGTATTTTGCTGCTCCAACCAGCAGATCATCAGTTTTGAATTTATTCAGCAGGTCAATGGCCGCCTCATGATCGCCCAGCTGGTGGTAACATACTCCGGCATAATATTTTGAGATCTTCGCCGATTTGCTGATTCCGTAATCATCTATCACATTCAGAAACCCGGGATAGGTTCCGTACCCGTTTAATGCAAGGTTAAAGGAGTCCATCTCAAAAAAGCGCTCTGCATAGTACATGTCAGCAGCTGCCTCCTCATTAAGCGGTTTCAGATAGTATCTGTTTCCGCCAATAACAATGAGCAATACAACAATGAGTCCTCCAAGGAGATAGGTAAGTATTTTCTGGTTATCTTCTATAAATTGTTCGGAACGTGTTAATGCTTGTTCAATGCCTTCAAGATTCTTATCTGTTTGCTTTACATTTTTTTTCTTCGACATCACTCTAATTTTGTTGGTTTTGCCGATCCGCTTTGCGGATCAGCGATCCATTATTTATTTATTTTGTATTCACTTTCCCCGCAGTAAACTACGGGTAAAGTTCATGGGATTCAAAAACTTCCGCAAAAGTAACTCTTTTTTAGAAAAATGCCGTTTATGGCGCCACAAAAATAGTAATTTTGTGTATGCATCTGAAAACACTATCCCTGGTCAACTTTAAGAATTATGAACAGGTAGACATTTCTCTTTCGGCAAAAATCAACTGTTTTGTGGGGGAGAATGGTGTGGGAAAGACCAATCTTCTGGATGCTATCCACT
>JAGLTY010000075.1 GCA_023135025.1 Bacteroidales bacterium
GTTTTCAAGCGCCCAGGCAATATCATCCTCCGAAGAGATTATCACTTTCAGTTCATCTGCTTCAGGGAAAATTGCATCCACCGGTGGGGCATTCTTCTTGGGCGAGAGACAGATCCAGTCCCATGTTCCACTGAGCTGATAGGCCCCGCTGGTCTCCAGGAAGGTCTCTATCCCCTGCTCCTTCAAAATACCGGTCAGGTAATCCATATTGACCATCAAAGGCTCTCCGCCCGTTACAACCACCGCAGCGGCCGGATACTCCAGCACATGTTCGATAATCTGATCCGCCGGCACCACCGGGTGGAGCGAAGGGTTCCACGAAAACTTCGTATCGCACCAGCTACATCCCACATCGCACCCTCCTACCCGGATAAAGTAGGCCGCTTTCCCCGTATGATAACCTTCCCCCTGGATGGTATAGAACTCCTCCACCAGCGGAATCTTTCTTCCACCCTCAAATATCTGTTGATCGAAATCCATTGATTATCTTCCCAAGTTTGATTGCAAAGGTAATGAACAAACCTTAACGACCCGAACCACCCAGCTTAAAAAGAGCCTGCTTCTGCAGGATCACTCTTTTTTGTTAATTTGGTCAACTAAAATCATGCTCATGAATCCAATAAACACAGCACTCTGCTCCTATGGAATGTCGGGAGTGGTCTTCCACGGTCCGCTGCTTGAAGCACATTCCGGATATAAAATAGGCAAGATCCTGGAGAGAAACCGGAACGATTCAAAGGGAAAACATCAGGGAGCCCAACTGGTCAGGAATTTTGATGCCCTGATCAATGATCCTTCCATCGAGCTGGTGGTAGTCAACACCCCCGATCACCTCCACATGGATATGGCCCCCCGGGCCATGAAGGCCGGCAAGCATGTGGTGGTAGAGAAACCCTTCACTCTGAAAGCAAGTGATGCAGATCAGCTGATAGATCTGGCTGAAAAACAGGGTGTAATACTAAGTGTATTTCAAAACAGGCGTTGGGATGGCGTTTACCTCACCGTACAGGAGGTGATACGTTCCGGCAAACTGGGACGCCTGGTCGATTTTGAAGTCCATTTCGACCGCTTCCGGAACTACGTAAAAGAGTCGTGGAAGGACCAGGCCAATGGTACAGGCACTCTCTACAACCTGGGATCGCACCTGGTGGATCAGGCCCTGAACCTGTTCGGAATGCCCGACAGATTGTTCTGTGATACCCGCATGCTGCGGGACGGGGCCAAGACCGACGACAGTTATGACCTCTTCCTGCACTATCCCGAATTTAAATGCATGCTACGGTCCAGCTACCTGGTAAAGGAGCCGGGTCCCAGTTTTATGCTCCATGGGACAGAGGGAAGCTTCCTGGCCTGGGGTTCCGATCCTCAGGAGCGGGATCTGAAAGCCGGAATTGTCCCCGGATCGAAAGGATGGGGGGTGGACCCGACGTTCAGCCACGCAAAAATCCACACCGATATTGAAGGAGAACACCTGGAGGGTGATTATCCCCTATTGTCCGGCAACTACCTTGCCTACTATGACAATGTCTATGAAGCCATACGGAACAACGCCCCGCTGGCAGTCACTGCCCAACAGGCAAGAGATGTAATCAGGATCATCGAAGCTGCCTATAAAAGCAGCCATAAAGGCGAAGTGGTGCGGTTTTGATGGTATCGCAAAATGCGATACCATGTTTATGGCCGTAATTTGTGACCTTAAAGATTCACACCAGGGGATCTATTTAGATCATTGCTGCCCGACTTCCCTTTAAATATTCCTGGATTGAGGATATACTTAATAGCTTTTCTTTATTACCAGCTTCTAACTTTATTTCCTTATTTCCACTAAATAAAGATTCAAGAGGAATTCCTAAGTATCTGTTTAACAGGGTTATCATTTTCAAGGTTAAGGTCCTCTTTCCATTTAACACCTCTGATACCCTTGTCTTTCCCCCAAATAATGGAGCTATATCTGTCTGCTTTAAATTCATTTGCTCCATTCTAAACTTAATAGCCTCAATTGGGTCAGGGGCATCCATCTGATGTTGCTCCCCCTCATATTTTTCAACTAACAATGATAAAAGCTCCAGCTCCTCTCCTTCTGAACTATCAGGTTCAATGGCTTTTTCAGAACTATTAATAAGACTATAAATTCTTTCACAAGCTTCATTATACTCCTGATCAGTCTTTAATACTTTAGTTCTCATAACTTATTTTTTTAGCATCTATTTTATCATACTCCTCATGTGTACCAAACCACACAATAAAAACAATTTTCAATTTGTATTCAATATCAACGATTAATCGGTAATCATTGCCTTTTATATTAAAAACCACTCTTTTTGCACTTATAATACTGGCATTCCCGTATTTAGATTTCAGTTCATTTGCACTATTCCATACTGAGTATTTCACCTCATAAACCCATGCTTTCAATGGTTCTGTTGCCTGTTTGTATTTATTTAACTTACAATAATCTGAGAGTGTTCTCTCTTTTATAATTCTCATACATTACAAAGGTAAACAAAAGTTACCAAATAAGGTAACTTTAATTTGATTTAATAAATTACTCAAGTAATGGCTCAAACCTGTTGGCGGTAAAAACTTCAGGGGTCGGATGGTGCAGCTCGTCTAACTGTAAACAGATACCCGTCTTTTTCGAGAAGCACCTCCAGTTCCGGGTAGCGTTCCAGGTAGATATCCTTCTTATTTACCTTCATCACAAAATAGGCATCGCGGTCCAGTTGCCCGGTCATCAACCGCTCAATGCTGTCGTCCTCCTCCCCGGGCTGCTTATCAAAGTAGAAGAGGTGTGCATAGCTCTTGAAGCCAAGCGTATTCACATAGACATCCTGTCCGCGCAGACTCTTATAGAATTTGATGGCTACCCTCTGATTATAGCCCTCCACCCTTTCTGTAAAGAGGGAGATGGAGGCAAATACAAACAACAGTACCACCAGGTGAAGGATCAGCATGCCACTCCAGTCTCTGCGGAGGATCTGTACAGATGCTACAATAACACCAAGTATCAGGAACAATCCGACGAGCCATTCATAGCCGCTCCAGTGAACATCTCTTTGGAGTGCTTCTGCAGCAAACGGACCAATAAAGGAGAAGTTTTTGCTTAGCAACCAGTCGTAATGGTCAGTGAGTAGCGGGAAAACAATGGCCATACCAGAGAGGAACAGTGCGATCAGAATGATCAGTACCACCTGCCAGCTTCCAATCTCAATTTTCCGGTCGAGCCATTTATCCCACACCCAGGCAGCCAGAAAGGTCAAAGGGAAATATGCCAGGGAGCTATAGTGCAACAGCTTTGTGTTAACAATGGAGAAGATGATCAGCACCACCAGAAGAAGGATATACATCCACTGCCGAAACAGCCTTTGAAGCTCGGTATCCTCCGCCTTTTTGGTAATGCTTTTCATGGCAATCACCGACGCGGGGAACACCCCTATTAACAGCACCACCAGGTGATAGCCGAAAAATCCATCGTGTACACCGCTGTCGGACGAAAGCAACTTCACCTGGTAGTTGAGAAATTCCCTGATAATCCCGAAATTTCCACTGGCAGCCTGGAACAGGAACCAGCTTCCTCCAACCAGGGCCAGTACCAGTATGAAAAGCACCACATGGGTTACAGAAGTGGATATTCTGAACCGCTTCAGTGTCAGGAATGCCACAAAACAGAGCAGGAAGATCAGCATGGCCACCGGACCCTTGGTCATCACAGCCAATCCGAAAAAAAGCGCCGAGAGAAGCACGTTCTTTAGCCGCGCTCGCTGCTTCTCAGGATCGAGATAAAAAATAAACCTTGCGATTCCCATAAAAATAAAGAGGTTGAACCACGGATCGATGATTCCCGATCTGAAGAAAAAGAAGGGCAGAATGGCAGCACCATAGGAGAGGATCCACAACAGACCAAATCGATGACCATATATCTTTCGCCCAAAGGAATAGAGCATCATCAGTGATACTATCCCGCAAAGCACATTGGGAAACCTGGCGGCAAATTCATTGATTCCGAAGATTTTCATGGAGAGTGTCTGGAGCCAAAAAAAGAGCGGTGGCTTTTCAGGAAAAGGTTCAAAGTCAATCTGTACAGTCAGATAATCGCCCGTTACAATCATCTCCCGTGCCGTTTCAGCATAGTTGGTCTCGTCTGAATCGAACAGGTGAACCGAACCCAGAAAAGGTAGCAGGAATAGGGCTGCAATCACAACAATCCCCGTATAAACAAGAATCCTTCTATATGGAATATCGGTCAGCATAGGACCCTAAAGTAGTAAAATTTGCTCCATTATGGATCAGATTTTTTTCCTACTTTTAGCGTTCCAAACTGGACAACGATATGAACACAGAGCAGCTTAAAGAGACATTCAGCAGTTTATACGGAGAGGGTGAAAATGAGATTCATCTCTTTTTTTCACCGGGAAGGGTGAACCTGATCGGTGAGCACACCGATTACAATGGCGGGTATGTATTTCCTTGTGCCCTCTCTTTTGGCACCTACCTGGTGGTAAGAAAAAACAACAAACGGCTGGTCCGTTTTGCCACCACCAATTTCGATCACCGGGGTGAGGTGAAGCTCGACGAGCCATTCGAGAAGGTGGGGAAATCCTGGATCAATTATCCTGTGGGTGTGCTCAACGAATTCCGGAAAACAGCAAAGGAGATCGAGGGTGTGGATCTACTCTACTCAGGTGACATCCCCAATGGTGCCGGACTCTCCTCTTCAGCCTCCATTGAGATGGTTACAGCCTTTGCCATGAACAAGATTTTCGGGTTTGGTTTTGACCGCATGGAACTGGTTAAAATGTCACAGAAGGCCGAGAACAATTTTGTAGGTGTAAACTGCGGTATCATGGACCAGTTTGCTTCGGGGATGGGAGTCGCCGATCACGCCCTCTTTCTTAACTGCGACACCCTTGATTACGAGCGGGTTCCGCTGAAACTGGAGGGGATGAAGATCGTTATCGCCAATACCAACAAACGGAGGGGACTGGCCGACTCAAAATACAATGAGCGAAGGTCGCAGTGCGAATCAGCTGTGGAAGCCATTCGCACCGAGAAAAAAATCAACCATCTGAGTGATCTGAACCTGGATGAGTTCAATGCCCTCTCCCACCTGATTCCCAACGAAACTGAGAAGAGAAGAGCCCGCCATGTGATCACCGAAAACAACCGCACACTTGGTGCCATTGAGGCTCTGAACCAGGGGGACGTTGAATTGTTTGGTCAGCTGATGAACCAGTCGCACGATTCACTTCGGGACGACTACGAAGTGACCGGAAAGGAGCTCGACACCCTGGTTGAGGAGGCAAGGAAAGTCGAAGGTACCATCGGCAGCAGAATGACCGGTGCTGGTTTTGGCGGATGCACAGTGAGCATCGTCAAAGAGGAGAACGTTGAATCCTTTATCCGCGAAGTTGGAAAAGGGTACAGCGAACGAACCGGGCTCAAAGCCGATTTCTACGTGGCAAAGATTGGAGACGGATCCAAAGAGATTGTCTGACCTGATTACCTGACCAGCAACTCTATTTTCAATAACGTTTCTGAAGCCGACGACGGACCCACCATAATCTCATACAATCCGGGTTCCACCAGATAGTCGCCTGCAGAGGAATCGTAGTATGCCAGTTCATCCGGACCAAGTGTCATGGTGGCCACGATGGTCTGCCCCGCTTTTACCGGTACCCTTTCAAATCCCCTGAGATCTTTCAAAGGGCGAACCTCGTCCGATTCCATATCACGGATATACAGCTGTACCACCTCCTCTCCGTCCTTTTTACCTGAATTGGTTATATCCACACTTACTGTGATGGTTTCACCTTCAGTAATTTCATCCTTTTCGAGGATCAGGTTGTCATAAGAAAAAGTGGTATAGCTCAAACCATATCCAAAGGGATAGAGCACCTCTCCATCGAAATAGCGATAGGTCCGTCCAGCCATATCATAGTTCTCAAAGGTCGGCAGGTCATTGACCGACTTGTAGAAAGTCACCGGCACTCTTCCGGCTGGATTATAGTCACCAAACAGCACATCGGCCACCGCCTCGCCTGCTGCCTCTCCACCATACCAGGCCTGCAAAATGGCCTGTACAGCTTCATGCTCCATCGTGATGGAGACCGCAGAGCCGGTCATCAGTACAAGGGTTACCGGTTTCCCGGTGGCTGCAATCTGACGGATCAAATGGCGCTGAACAGCCGGCAGATCCAGAGAGGTCCGGTCCCCCGCATTAAACCCTTCCAGCTCGAGTCCCCGCATCTCCTCCCCTTCCAATCGGGCTGTAAGTCCCATTACAAGCACCACATGATCGGCCCATCGGGCTGCCTGCAGTGCCTCCCAGGCCAGGGGCAATCCCGGCTCCTCCCAGTGTAGCGTACAGTTGGAATCGCCATGACGGTCCTGCATTACCACCTTGATCTGATAAGCTTCTCCTGCCACCAGATCCACATTCCGGTAGATCTTGTTGGGATGGTGTATGTTGTTGTGCCGTATCAGTGTATCTCCTTCAAATACAAACTGGAAATACTTCCCATAAGCTCCTATGGCATGGGTGCCACTCCTGCGTGGAACCAGATATCCACTCCACTCTACAGCGTAATTATCGTCAGTCAGCCCATCTAGCGGTGGTTCACCATCCCACCAATAAAAATCAATATTCTCATCGGTCCGCTGAAGAAGAGGGGTCCCCTCACCATTCAGATTCGGGTAATAGGCGGCATTCAGCCCATTTTCCTCCATCTCCCCGGTGGTATATAATATCCCGGGCGGCACAGCGCTCAGGTAGGGCAATCCACTGTGATGGGGACAACCCCTGGCAAATCGCACTTCGGCATCCCCTCCCAGTTTTGCCCTGATGCCATCCAGAACGCTGACCGGTTCCACAGGGGTACCATTGTAGTTCCCGTTCTGCACATCCACATTGTCGGCATTGGGACCAATGACCGCCACACGCTTCAGCTCCTTGCTGATAGGCAGTGTACTATTTTCGTTTTTGAGCAGCACAATGGACTTACGCGCCATCTCCCTGGCCACCTCTTTATGAGCATCTGCTGCCAGCGTGTCAACCGGAAAGGCGGACCAGGGTACCATTTCATTGGGATCGAACATCCCCAGTTTCATCCTGGCCAGCATAAGCCGCTCTACCACCACATCGATCTCCTCCTCAGAAATCAGACCCAATCTCACCGCTTCAACCAGACCATCGTATTGCCTGCCACAGTTAAGGTCAGTTCCCGACAGAACACCCATGGCAGCTGCCTCCTCCCTGTTACTAACCACTTTGTGTCCCGAGTGAAAATCACCAATGGCACCACAATCGGAGACAATATAACCCTGAAAGCCCAGCTCACCCCGCAGAAGCTCCTCCTGCAGCGGAGCACTTCCGCAACAGGGTTCGCCCATATACCGGTTATAGGCACACATCACCGAATATACATGCCCCTTCTCAACCGTTTTCTTAAATGCCGGCAGGTAGGTGTCCCTGAAATCGCGTTCGCTCACCACAGCATCAAACTCATGACGCGATGGTTCCGGACCACTGTGAACAATATAATGTTTGGATGTGGCAACCGTTTTCAGGTAGCGGGGATCGTCGCCCTGCAATCCTTTGATAAACTGCACCCCCATCTCTCCGGTCAGGTAAGGATCCTCACCATAGGTCTCATGTCCCCTGCCCCACCTGGGGTCTCTGAAAATATTAATATTGGGCGACCAGAAGGTGAGCCCCTGATACATCCCATGTTTCCCCCTGGAGAAATAGTCGTGATACTTGGCCCTCGCCTCGGTGGAGGTCACATCGGCCATACGAAACATCATATCACGATCGAAGGAGGCCGCCATCCCGATGGCCTGCGGAAAGACCGTTGCTTTTCCCGACCTGGCCACCCCGTGCAGGCATTCGTTCCACCAGTTGTACTCAGGAATTCCCAGGTGATCCACTGCATCGGCATAGTGGGTAAGCTGACTCACCTTCTCCTCCAGCGTCATCCTGGAGACCATATCCGCAGCCCTGGTTTCAAAATCGAGATTGATATTCTGGTACGCGTGGCGGTACCCCTCACAGGAAAAGAGCAGGGAGACCAGGCAGATCATTGTCAGGTTCTTTAGTTTCATGGATAGCCAGGATTAAGGTTCCTTCAATGTTATAAATTTTATTGGAGATCGCTCTTATCTCACTATATTGAGCTGAAACTTGAGAAGACTAAACCATATGATTTTGATTGCATTTTCCTTAAGTTTATAGTGCCACCTGCCCCAGCTAACGTTTCAATTGTTTGTTAGCAACACTATTATTTCAATGTATGTGGAACTTCTCGTAAATGAGCAGTAGCACGATATTTTGAAGCAAAATCATTATATGCTCTTCCAACTGCATCTTCAGAAAGATCCAATACTTTAGCTGCCTCATTTGT
>JAGLTY010000076.1 GCA_023135025.1 Bacteroidales bacterium
AGTACAGGCAGTCAGGGGCCAGTTCGGATGGGGATGGTTTGTTCCGACCGATGAATTGGCCGAAGCATTTGATGCCGCCGGCGATACGGTCAGAAAAAAGGTAACCATCATCTACAAAGGTGATATAACTGAAGATGGTGATACCATTGGCGGCATCGATGTGATGGAAGGTGTGGATCTTCCCCGTTACAATGGCAAAGTATACGTCCCCAAGCGGATCGACAGGGTGATAGGGCCTTATGGTTGCGATCAGAATGTCAGGATTCTGCGTTTTGCAGATATTCTTCTTATCAATGCCGAAGCTGCTTCCCATACGGGTGGTGATGCAGCCACACCCCTGAACAGGGTGCGTGCCCGGGCCAACCTGGGACCCATCGGCAATCCAACCCTGGAGGATATCTGGGAAGAACGGCGTCTGGAGCTTGCCGGAGAGCAGGACCGCTACTGGGACCTTCTCAGGACCGGACGTGCTGCAACGGTGCTGACATCTTATGGATTCCAGACCGGTAAACATGAATGGTATCCCATTCCTCAAACAGAAATTGACCTGAGCGGTGGTCAGCTGGAACAGAATCCCGGTTGGTAAATAAAAAAAACAGAATGATCGACCTTAGAACCATAACCATTGTCTCCTCATTCATCGTACTGGTATCTGCTGTAACAATGACATCCTGCAACAGAGCAGCTGCAGACAGAAACAACCCGCACAAGGCAGCATCCATTACCGACGAACAGTTACTGGATACCATTCAGTTCACTACTTTCCAGTATTTCTGGGATGGGGCAGAGCCTGTTTCCGGAATGGCCCGGGAGCGATTCCATATGGATGGTAATTATCCCCAGGATGACAAACACATTGTTACAACAGGAGGAGGCGGATTTGGACTAATGGCCCTGGTTGTGGGTATGGAGCGGGAATTTATTTCGAGGGACCAGGGATTAGAGAGGTTAACCAGGATCATTGGGTTCCTTGAAAAGAGCGACAGGTTCCATGGAGTATGGCCACACTGGCTCAACGGTGAAACAGGTGAGGTGAAGCCATTCAGTCCCAGGGACAATGGAGGGGACCTGGTTGAAACCGCCTATCTTGTCCAGGGATTGCTGACCATCAGGCAATACCTTCATCCGGAAAATGAAGAGGAGGCTGAATTGCAGGATCGCATCACCAGACTCTGTAACGGGGTTGAGTGGGACTGGCACCAGAAGGGCGGCGAACCGGTCCTTTACTGGCACTGGTCGCCCGATCGTGAATGGGAAATGAACTATCAAATCCAGGGCTATAATGAGTGCCTGATCACCTATATCCTTGGAGCTTCATCCAAAACACATCCTATTTCGGAAGATGCATACCACCAGGGATGGGCCCGGGGTGGTGAGATAAGTGGGGAAAATTATCAGTATGACCTGCTTCTCGATTTAAATCACATTGGGGCCAAAGAATATGGTGGTCCCCTTTTCTGGTCGCATTACTCCTACCTCGGACTGGATCCGCGAAAATTAAAGGATGCCTATTCTGATTACTGGTTGCATAATGTAAATCACGCCCTGATCAACTATTACCATTGTGTGGAAAATCCACACAACCACAAAGGATACGGGGAGAACTGCTGGGGTTTATCCGCCAGCTATTCGTTGAACGGGTATTCAGCCCACAGCCCGTCCGGGGATCCGGGTGTGATCTCACCCACAGCTGCGCTCTCTTCCTTTCCCTATACACCGGAGCAATCCATGAGGGCTGCCCGGTATTTTTACGATTCACTGGGAACAAAGCTGCTGGGGCCTTATGGATTTTTTGATGCTTTCTGCATGGAGGAGGAGTGGTTTCCGCAACGCTATCTTGCCATTGACCAGGGACCTGTTGTGGTTATGATCGAGAATTACAGGACCGGATTGCTGTGGGATTTGTTTATGGAGGTTGAAGAGGTACAAAACGGATTGAAAAAACTGGGGTTTACATACGAATAATAAAGCATACATACTTATGAAACAACTACGGATTCTACTAATGCAGTTTCTTTTATTGATGGGTTGCTACAGCATTTTGCAGGCTCAGACCTATCTCTATTTCCAGGATAGTCCCAATGCTGACTATTACGATTACAGCTGGATGGAGCTTACTGCACCCAGCGAGCTTGAAAGAAAACTGGAACCTGACCTGCGCAAATTCCCGGTAGAATCAGTGATCCCTGCACAACAGGGCGTTAATTCCCTTCGGTTAAAATGGCGTTCAGTGGAGGGAGGGAACTGGTATGCCATCGCCGCGGGTGACTCATGGACTGCTAAAGATATCAGCGATACTGACTCACTCGTATTTTCGTTACAGAGCATTGAAGGGATCGCTTCTGAGGATCTGCCCCGGGTTTTTATGGAGGATGTCACAAATATGAAAAGCACTTTTCTTTCCATCTCCGATTATCATGGGGACCTTTCAGCAGGAGTCTGGACCAGGGTTACCATACCCATGGTATCCTATCTTAACTCGGGGGACCAGGTCGATTATACAAAAGTAAAGACCATTGGATTTGCACAGGGTATGGCTGATGGCGTAGCGCATACCCTTCTGATTGACAACATGAAGGTCATTAAAGGTGACGGAACGGCACCACCGGTATCCACTCCAGAGGGCGTTTCGGTGACAGCATATGAATATCATATGGAGCTTTCCTGGGATCCGGTTCCGGAAGCATATGTCTCAGGATATGAGATCGAACGCTCCACAGACGGTGGATCGAATTTTGAGGTTGTTGCGCAGACTGATGCCAGTACTCTCATTCATATAGACTGGGTGAAGCCGCTTGGAGAAATGGTAGAAGCTTATTATAGGATTAGCGCGCTGAATGAAGCAAATGAGCCATCGGATCCCTCAATAACTGTAAAGGATACTACCTATTCCATGACTGATGAAGAGCTGCTGGATATGGTCCAGCGTTACACTTTCCGCTATTTCTGGGATTTTGCACATGAAGCATCGGGTATGACCCGTGAACGGAACACATCCGGAAATACTGTAACCTCCGGTGGTTCCGGTTTTGGGATCATGACCATTCCCGTCGGGATCGAAAGGGGGTATATTACCCGGGAAGAGGGGGTGGCAAGGACCCTGAAAATACTGAACTTTCTTTCTACAGCTGACCGCTTTCACGGTGCATGGTCACACTGGATCAATGGCAATACCGGGACAGTGATCCCATTTTCATCCAAAGATAACGGAGGAGATATTGTTGAAACTTCGTATGTGGCCGAGGGGCTGCTAACCATCCGGGAATATTTCAAGAATGACTCGCCCGATGAACTACAAATTGTTCAAATGGCAACCGATCTCTGGGAGGGCATTGAATGGGACTGGTACCGGCAGAACGATTCTCCTTCCATTTACTGGCACTGGTCGCCCAATTACAACTGGGATATGAACATGACAGTTGCCGGGTGGAACGAGGCTTCCATCGTCTACCTTCTTGCCATTGCATCTCCAACCCATGGTGTACCCGCCAGCTTGTGGAATACGGGTTGGGCAAAGAACAGCAATTATGTGAACGGGAATCGTTTTTATGGACACCGGCTTTATGTGGGAAGGGATTACGGCGGACCTCTCTTCTTTGCGCACTATTCATTCCTGGGATTTGATCCTGGTGATAAATCAGATGGCTATGCCAACTATTTCGACCAGAACCGGAATCATTCCCTGGTCCAGCAGGCATATTGTGAAGATAATCCCAAAGGATACACCGGATATAGTGCCAGCTGCTGGGGACTTACCGCCAGTGATGATCCTGACGGGTACATGGCCCATGAGCCCAATTCAGCGAGTGACAACGGGACCATCACCCCCACCGCAGCATTGTCCTCCTTTCCTTATACTCCGGATGAATCGATGCTCGCATTAAAACATTTTTACAGGGAACTTGGTGATAAAACCTGGGGCTGGATGGGTTTCTTTGATGCATTCAACCAACATAGAAATTGGTATACAGATTCATACCTGGCCATTGACCAGGGCCCCATCATCCTGATGATCGAGAACCACCGGTCCGGCCTGCTGTGGGATAATTTCATGGCCAACCCCGAGATTCAGCCCATGCTGGATGCCATTGGATTCAGGCCCCAGCCTAACAACCTTGAATCTACCCTGGAAGACCAAGACAGGCAGGAACTGGCGGTCTTTCCAAATCCCTCCTCCACTGGATTCAGGGTGGAATTCAGCATCAACAAAAGGTCCAAGATCTCGCTGAATATTTATAACTTACTGGGTGAAAAGGTTCACCAGGCAGTATACCATGAAACATTGGATCCGGGAAGGCACCGGGTCGAGATCCATGAAAATGACCTGTCGTCCGGGATCTTCGTGGTCAGGGTCATATTGAATGGCGAAAGTGTAACATCAGTAAAGATCATCGTACCATAAACAACAGAACAATACAGAAAAATTAAAACCAAGAAAGGAGGTATGTTACAATCCATTATTTGGCAACACTTTAAATCTAGTAATTACTAATTTAAATCTACTATTATGAAAATAACTATTACGCTTTTAGTACTTGCATTTTTCAGCTTGGGTGTCTCTGCTCAATACGGATTCCCAATTGATTTTGAAAATGCGGGAGAGCTGGCTGTATGGACCCAGTTTTCCAATAACGGCGATGCACCTGAGAATTTCACTCAAGTGGAAAATCCTGACAAAGACGGGATCAATCCTTCCGACAGCTGTGCAAAACTCATTGTCCTTGATGGTGCTGATCAGTGGGCCGGAGCTTTTTCAAGTGCCTATGGAGATTATCCCATCACTGATGCCAATTCAATCTTGGAATATATGGTTTACAAGGATAAAATCAGCCGCTGTTGTCTTAAGGTTGAGGGTGATCCGGGTGGCGTCTTGGAAATGTTCGCTGATAACACCAAGACCGGCGAATGGGAATTGATTGTATTTGATGCCACTTCGGAGATTGGGAAAACCCATAATATTGTTGTATTCATGCCTGATTTTCCTGCTGATCCCAGAACCAGCGGAGGGACAAATTATATCGACAATATCCGTTTCCAGAGTGGCTGGACTTCTGTCAGGGAAGTACATGGTGTTGACATCACTGTATACCCGAATCCCACTGCAGATATCCTCACGGTTAAATACCCTGAGATAGAGCGGGTAACCATCTCAAACATGGTAGGCCAAATGATAAGGTCAGTAGAACTCCAGAAAGTAGATTTTACCAGGCTGGATGTTGCCGATCTTACAACTGGTGTCTATTTTCTTACGCTTGAATCAGCGCGAGGAAAAATAAGTTCCAAGTTTATTAAAGAATAAGCAGCCTGACCCTCTGATTAAAGTTTTAATCTATAACCCCGATCATCATTGGTCGGGGTTTTTTTATAAAAAAAACATTGTAACTTCAACAAAACAGCTTGAAGTGAGTTATTGAAATAAACCCAAAACTGAAACCCTATGGAAAAATTCCAAGAAGTCCTGGATCGTATGTATGCCCTGTTTGTTAGGTATGGAATGAAATTCGTCCTTGCCCTTGTGGTCCTGATCGTCGGTTTGATTGTGATCAAATGGATCACCAAAGCCCTGGTCCGTATGATGAAAAAGGGAAAGGTGACTGAATCACTAATCCCATTCCTGAAATCGATGACCAATATCCTGTTGAAAGTGATGCTGGTGATCAGTGTCATGGGAATGGTGGGGATAGAAATGCTCTCGTTTGTTGCTGTACTGGGTGCCGTAGGTCTGGCTGTGGGTTTGGCGCTGCAGGGGACACTTCAGAACTTCGCAGGTGGCGTGATGATCCTGCTGTTTAAACCCTACGAAGTGGGGCATTTCATCGAAGCACAGGGATTTATGGGAACCGTAAAAGAGATCCAGATCTTCACCACCGTGCTTACAACACCCGATAACCGCAGGGTGATCATCCCCAATTCTCCACTGGCCACAGGTTCCATTACCAATTTCTCGGCCATGCCAATACGCCGGATCGACTTCTCTTTCGGGATCGGTTACAGTGACGATATTGACAAGGCCAAAGATATTCTGTTGAAAATGGCTCAGAAAGATGACCGCGTACTGAAAGATGAAAATCCTCCCGAGGTTATGGTGGAGGCACTGGGTGACAGCGCGGTGAACCTAAAGTTACGTACCTGGGTTAAATCTGAGGATTACTGGTCACTGTTCTTTGATGTTACCGAGAATGTGAAAAAACAGTATGATGCCGCCGGCATCTCTATCCCGTTCCCGCAACAGGATGTACATCTCTACAACCACAAGTGATCCGGAACTGCAACGAAATTACTGCCTCTTCGACCAGTTATCACGCAGCGTGACCGTACGGTTAAAGACCAGCTTTTCCGGTGTTGTATCGCGATCCACATTAAAATAACCAAGCCTCTGGAACTGAAAATGATCCAGGGGCCTGGCCTCTTTCAGGGATGGCTCCACATACCCGGTGATCACCTTCAGTGAGTCTGGATTGAGGAAATCCACCGGACCTTTATCCTTGTGGCCCGCCGGTTCGGGATCGCTGAAGAGCCTGTCGTAGAGCCTGACTTCAGCTTCAAGAGCATGTTGGGCCGACACCCAGTGCAGGGTTCCCTTTACCTTCCGGCCGGCCTCGGGTCCGCCGCTGCGGGTCGCCTCATCGTAGGTGCAGTAGACTTCGGTGATCTCCCCGTTTTCGTCCTTTTTATAATCCTCGCATCTGATGATGTAGGCCGATTTCAGCCTCACCTCGCGTCCGGGACCCAGTCGGAAAAATTTCTTCGGGGGCTCTTCCATAAAGTCCTCCCGTTCAATATAGATCTCCCTGGAGAAAGGAATGGTACGGCTGCCCATGGACTCATCCTCCGGGTTGTTGATGGTCTCCATCTCCTCGGTTCTGTCTTCCGGGTAGTTGGTGATGATCAGCTTCAGCGGGTTGAGTACTGCCATGACACGGGGCGACTTCTTATTCAGGTCCTCCCTGATGGCATACTCCAGCAATCCCACATCATTATTAGCCATCACCTTGGTATAACCTATGCTGTCGTTAAAATTCCGGATCGATTCGGAGGTATAACCCCTGCGGCGCAATCCGGTCAATGTAGGCATCCTGGGATCGTCCCAACCGTTCACATGTCCCTCCCTGACCAGGTCCAGCAATACCCTTTTACTCAACACGGTATAACTCAGGTTCAGGCGGTTAAATTCTGTTTGTCGTGGCCTGTAGTCATCGCTCATCAGGTGCTTCACCAGCCAGTCATAAAGTGGACGGTGCACCTCAAACTCGAGGGTACAGAGTGAGTGGGTCACCCCTTCGAAGAAGTCAGACTGTCCGTGTGCAAAGTCATACATCGGGTAGACCTTCCATTGGTCGCCGGTACGGTGATGTGGATGAAAAAGAATCCGGTAGATCACCGGGTCGCGCATATGCATGTTGGAGGAGGCCATATCAATTTTGGCCCGCAATACCCGGGATCCTTCGGGGAACTCCCCGGTATTCATTCGCTGGAAAAGGTCCAGGTTCTCCTCCACAGAGCGATCCCTGAAGGGACTGTGCGTTCCCGTTTCGGTGGGTGTACCCTTCTGAGAGGCGATCTCTTCGGACGACTGATCGTCCACATAGGCCAGCTCCTTTTTAATCAGGTCGGTAGCAAAATCGTAAAGTTTTCCGAAATAATCGGAGGCGAAATACTCCCGCTCCTCCCAGTCAAATCCAAGCCAGTGAATATCCTCCTTGATGGAATCCACAAACTCCACATCCTCCTTGGTGGGATTGGTATCGTCGAAACGGAGATTGCATTTTCCGCCATATTGCTCGGCGATACCAAAATCGAGACAGATGGCCTTGGCGTGACCAATATGAAGATACCCGTTGGGCTCCGGTGGAAACCGTGTATGCACCCTTCCATGATCCCTGCCGGTACGAATATCCTCCTCAACCATGGCCTCGATAAAATTGAGACTCCTCTTCTCTCCTGTATCTTCTTTACGCTCTGTCATTTTTCTTCCTGTTAAAGCTCACAAAATTAGTAATTCTGCCGGACTTACAGGAACACATCAGAGCGACTCTCTGTTTTACTCCACATATATGGAGTCGGCCGGATTGGCAGTGGCTGCCTTATAGGATTGGTAGCTGACCGTAATGGTCGTTGGCAGCAGGATCAGCAGGATGGTCCAGAGGAAGATCAGCGGACCCATCTCATAGCGATAGACAAAGTCCTGCAGCCAGTCGGTCATCAGGAACCATACAGCAGGTATGGAGAGTGCAAATGAGATCAGTATAAGCAGCAGGAACTCCCAGGTAATCATCCTTAGTATCCTTTCAATACTGGCGCCGAATACCTTCCTGACCCCGATCTCGCG
>JAGLTY010000077.1 GCA_023135025.1 Bacteroidales bacterium
GGCGCTGGGCCACCTTCTCAATATAACCCATCATATCCTTATGGGCCGCTTCATAGAGGTCAATGGCACCCAGGGTGGCATCACAGATGGTAAAAAAGTGATCGTCTTCCAGAACCATCTGCGAAAGTGCACCGGCAAAGAGGGTATCTTCCAGGTTAAATTTGTTCTTCCAGCCTGCACAGAGGATCAACAGGTCCTTTCCCGCTTTCCTGATGTAGCCAGCCAATGCTGAAATGTTGAGATAGGCTCCGATCAACACCTGGCTCCCGCTGGAAGCAAGATTGATGGCGTTGGTTCCGTTGGTGGTGCTATAGACGATTTGTTTACCCTGCACCTGCTCCCGGGAAAAATTGTAGGGTGAATTCCCAAAATCGGCAAAATCCCTGACAATTCCATCCCGTTCGGCTGCCACCATAAATCCCCTCTCTTTAAATGCCTTTGCCTCTTCCAGTGTTCCTACGGGGATGATCCGTTCCACCCCATTCATAAATGCCGTTACAATGGCTGAACTGGCCCTCAGTATATCGGTTACAACCACCACTGCATCCCTGTTCTCATAATAGGGGAAGAGTGCAGGTGAGTAACAGACCTCAATTTTACGTTTCTCCATAACCACCTGATTAAACTCCCGGCTTGTAGAAGGGAGGTCTAACCACCCTGGCCGCAACCTGCTTGTTCCGTATGCCTATGAGAATTTCAGTATCCTTTTTTGCATGCTCTACCTCCACATATCCCATTCCAATTCCCTTTTTCAGCATAGGCGACATGGTTCCTGAAGTCACCTCTCCAATGGTGTTGCCATCACAATCGAGTATGGGGTAGTGCTGCCTTGGGATTCCACGTTCCTGTAACTCGAAACCAACCAGGCGCCTTGTTACACCAACGGCTTTCTGTTGCTCAAGTTCGGCCCGGTGAATAAAATTGTTTCCATCATTGAATTTGGTTATCCATCCCAAACCCGCCTCCAGCGGCGAGGTAGTTTCATTGATATCATTTCCGTAGAGACAAAAACCCATCTCCAGCCTCAAGGTATCCCTGGCTGCCAGTCCTGCTGGCTGTACGCCCATCTCCTTCCCTGCTTCAAACAGCTGTTCCCAGATCTGTGCGGCATCTCCATTGAACATATAGAGTTCGTATCCTCCTGCCCCTGTATAACCAGTATTACTGACAATCACATCCTTTACTCCTGCCACTTCACCGGTGACAAAATTGTAGTAAGGTACCTTCGACAGGTCAACCGGTGTAATTTTCTGCAACAGTGCCGTGGCATGGGGTCCCTGAACTGCCAGTTGTGAAATCTGGTCCGATGCATTCTCCACAACTGCCCCTCTGGTATTCTGCTTCAATATCCAGCTATGATCCTTCTCCAGGTTGGATGCATTGATCACCAGCAGGTACTTTTCATCCTCATATTTATAGACCAGCAGATCATCCACTATACCACCCTGTTCATTAGGAAAACAGCTATACTGTATCTTCCCCGGCTCCAGCAGGGCTACATCATTTGAAGTGGTTCTTTGAACCAGTTCAAACGCTTCCGGACCCTTGATCCATATTTCGCCCATGTGGGATACATCAAATATCCCCACGTTCTCCCTTACATTGATATGCTCCTGGCTGACACCGGTATATTCTACCGGCATCTGGAAACCAGCAAACGAAACCATCTTTGCTCCATGCAACAGATGATAGCTATAAAACTGAGTCTGTTTCATACGGACAAAAGTAATACTTTCCCACAGGAAAGAAATTGTTAAACAACAGGATCTACTTGGAAAGTACCTTGAATTCGACCCGCCTGTTTTGCTCTCTTCCTTTGGAGGTGCTGTTTTCAGTAACAGGCTGTGTATCAGCATATCCCTTGGACTCCAGCATCTCCTGAGGAACTCCCCTTTCAACCAGATAATCCACCACTGCACTGGCCCTCTCTCTGGATAGCTTCTGATTGATACGAAGCGATCCGGTATTATCGGTATGTCCCGAAATCTCCAGCTTCATGGAGGGGTTGTTTTCAAGGAACCGGAGTACCTGGTTCAGCGCATCAGCCGACTCCGGCTTCAGGATGGCTTTCCCGGTCTCAAAAAAGATATGATCCAGTACCACCTTGGTTCCCACCTCCACTTTGCGGAGGAAGAAATCCTGGCGCAGTTTCACATCGCCGGTTGCAGATGAAAGATCCAGAATATCTAGAAAATAGAGGTAACCGGAGGCATTGATCTCCACAGCATATACCTTTGGCTCAGGCAGCCTTGCAGTGAAGGAACCTGAAGCATCCGAGATAACAAATGCATTCCTCTCCCCTGTTGCAGGATCAAACAATGCCATTTTGGCCACTATGGGCTCCACTCCTTTAACAGTATCAAGCACCGCCCCATAAAGCACCAGAGAGGTATCCAGAACCATAAGTGCAGGCATTGTAAGAAAGCCTTTCCGGCCCGATCCTGGACCGGCTATCAGCTGATCTTCTGTTTTCAAAATCAACTCCTTTTCAGACCCGAGAAAGACCACTTTACAGATGTCCTTTGCGCCTGATCCGCCATCCCTGATGGCTGAATAGTATCCATGATTCCCCGTATGATCTGTAATATAGAAGAGCTCATCATCGGGTGTATTAATGGGATAACCCAGATTTTCCGGATCTGACCACCTTCCGTTCTCTCCTCTTTCCGAACGGAAAATATCAAATCCACCCATGCTGTTATGTCCCTTTGAAGCAAAATAGAGGTACCTGTTATCGGGCGAAATAAATACCCCTTCCTCATCATAGGGCGTATTAATGGTCAAACCGAGATTCTGAGGTTTGTCCCATTTCCCTTTGCTGTTCAGCCTGGTAAAGAGGATATCTTTCCCACCCATGGTGAGTTTGCTGTTTCTCGAAACATAATAGAGCTCCTCACCATCGGGGGAGATACACGCAGAAGTTTCACCATCTTTACTTGTGAGCCTGCCAGTGATACTTTTGGGGCGCGTCCATTTCCCTTTTTCAGACTTATATGAAGAGATCTGGATATCCCCTCCCTGAATAGCTCCCCTGTAAAGAATCAATGAATTACCATTGGCTGTTACACCCACCACCGCATCGTTGTTTTCAGTATTAAAAGGTTTGTCCAACCTGACACTCTTTTGAAACTGGCCTCCTTCCAGGGATGAGCTGTAGATATCCTCATTGTACTTGTTATCTATCCTGTTCCGCTTTGCCTTGCCATAGGGACGGCGTGATGTAAACAGAAGGGCGGTGTCGTTGAAAGTAAACAGAGGATTATAATCATCATATTTCGAATTCACCTCTTCACCCAGGGACTGGATGATCACCCTGACAGGCTGACGGGAGAGGCTCTTTCCATACATGCACTCATCGAGCCGCTTTGCATGGATCTCAGAATACTCCACCCTCTCTTTCGGTTCCAGCTGACTTCTGTGAATATTATACTGTTCCATAGCTTTGTCAAACTCCAGAACAAGCTGGTACGACATTCCCAGCATCAGGTGAATATCTCCACTCACCTGAGGATCGATTGTATATGCCCGAAGCAGATAGTTGATCGCTTCATACTTGTTATCCGTATAGAGATAGCATACCCCAAGCTTATAGTTGAGTGCTGCATGATCAGGATTGTACTGATGTGCATAGAGATAGTGGTCCCTGGCCATATGATAGGTGCCCAATCCCTCTTTGAAATTGCGGTCTCCCTCCTTCACACTTTTCCACGCCTCTTTATAACCGGTATCGATCCCTGTTCTGAACGACTTACTGCGAATCCTCACATCCTCCTGTGACCACGCATGACCAAAAGAAGCAAGTATCCATACACCTGTTATCAACCATTTTAAAGCAGTAGATCTCATATCACTGGTCACATTCATTAATAAATTCATTGGCTTTGTCGGCTCCAAGCTCTATGGCCCTGTGCCAGTCTTCACAGGCACCGTCAAGGTCACCTGTCAGTTCCCTGACCAATCCTCTGTTCAGGTAGAGCAGTGCCTCATCGGGATGTTCAAGCAATGTTTCGTCCAGTAATCGAAGGGCCGGAACCATCTGACCCTCTCCCGCCAGCAGGGAGGCCTTGTTTAGTTTTGCAGAGGCCAGTCGCATCCCATTGGTAATGGCCGCATTAAAATCATTTAAGGCACCCTCCTTATCCTCTGTGAAATAACGGGCATATCCTCTGTTATTCAATGCGATAGCAAGCTCAGGATCCAATTCAAGGGCCATAGAATAATCCTTAATGGCCCCGTTGTAGTCGCCCATCAAAATCTTTACAGATCCCATATTGTTATATGCCAGAGCAAAATCATGTTGATAAGTTATGGCTTGCTGGTAGTCGAAATGTGATCCCTGGTAATCTCCTCCCCTTCTCTTTATTCCGGCACGCTCATGATAGGCCAGTGCAAAATCCCCCTTCAGTTCAATGGCCCGGTCCAGGTCATCCCTGGCCAATTCATCCCTTCCTTCCCTGATTTCGGTGAGTGCCCTGTAATAATAGGACCATGGCACCTGATATCCATTGGAGATGGCCTGATCAAAAAGTCTCCTGTCTGCACCAGTGGTGTCGGTACCAAAGAGAATGTATCCTTCATAAAAATAGGCCTCCCCCATTGCAGGATCGTAGTGAAGGGCCTTTTGAAGAGCGGCCTGAGCATCCTCCAGAACTCCCCATTCAATAAATATCTGCCCTCTTAATAACCATGCCGGTGCAAAGGTGCTATCCAGATCAAGACAGAGCGAAAAGCTGACAGCAGCCAGCTCATACTCCCCTTGCTGGACATAAGTAATACCCTCATTCAGAGACTTATCCCTTAATCTTCTCTCAGAGAATGAGGGTTGGCCATACACAAGCTGGCATGTGATTAACCCGGCAACAATAAACAACAGATTTCTTTTCATATACAAGATCTCCAGACAAAAAACTCAGAAAGGTTCTATTTCTAAAAATAAATTAAATATTTTTAGTGATCTAAAGTAGTTTTCAACCTAGACCCTAGCCATCATGATTACAGACTTGAATTATCTAAAAACCATGTCAGGCGGCGATTCAAAGTTTATCAGGGAAATGATAGACCTTTTTCGGGAGCAGATCGATGAGTATAAGAGCATTATGCCTGAATTGCTTCAAAAAAAGGATTATGATGGCCTCTCTAAAATCGCGCATAAAGCAAAATCTTCAGTAGCTGTTATGGGAATGTCCCAGGTGGCAGATCTTTTAAAAGAGCTTGAGATCCTTACCCAAGAAGAAAAAGAGGTTGAACGGTATGAACCTATGATTACCCATTTTCTTAAGCAGAGCGATCATGCAATTTCTGAGTTGGAAAATTTCTATTAAAGAATCCCTGTATGCTGGAAACAAAAAATATCAATGATATTCTGGTGGTGAGTCTCAAGCACTCTCAACGCCTGAATGCGATTATTTCTGAGCCGGTTAAAGAGCATTTACTGGAGTTTTTTAATAAACCAAACACCAACCTGGTATTTGATCTCCAGGGCATCTCATTCATTGACAGTTCAGGTTTTGGCGTTTTTCTATCGGCCATGAAAGCTGCGAACAACAACTACGGTCAGTTCAAAATTTGCAATGTGAATGCCGATGTGATGGAGCTGTTCAAACTACTGCAGTTGCATCATGTATTTGAAATTTATGATAAGCTGGATCCCTGCCTGGAGAGCTTCAATCAATAATATTTCCTATTTTTGCCATCCAAATTAAATCATTTGATATGCAACGATCAATTTTTTGGGTAATTATTGCGCTCCTGGCAGTTTCATGCAACCAGACCGTAAAAAAAGAGGGTGACGAACCAGAAGCTCTTAAAACTGAGAAAATTATCTCTGCCACCATCGTGGAAATACTGGCAGCTCCTACAGATTATCAAGACAAAGAGGTGGCCATCTCAGGCATGGTAACGCATGTATGCAGACATGGTGGCCAGAAGTGTTTTATCGTAGGTGAAGATGGAGAGACCCAGATGAGAATTGTACCAGGGGGGGGAATAGATGAATTCAAAGTGGAGATGGAGGGTTCAACCGTTGCCTTCAAAGGAATTTTCAGGGTTCTGAACAGTTTGCAGTCTGAAGAACACCTGGAAGAACATGACTCCAAAGAGCACCACAGTGAGGAGCAGTCTCACAGCACCGCAGAGAAAGCCGAATACTTTGTTGAGGCGCTGGACTTCAAGGAAATTACCCAGTAGAAAGTATGAACTGGCGAAAGTGGAACCGGTGGATTCACCGGGAACTGGGATTCCTGTTTTTTGGAATGACCATTATTTATGGTATTTCAGGTATCGCACTGAATCACCATGCAGCCCGGCACTGGGATCCTGGCATTATCACGCACTCCACCACCATCCAGTATCCCGGCACACTCCGTAAGGCTGATGTGGACCGGAATACCATCGAAAAGATTCTGGAAATCACCAAAGAGAAAGAGAATTACAAACAGTACTATTTCCCCAGCCAGGATCATTTGATGATCTATCTGAAAGGGGGGCATATAGCGGTAAACCTGCAAACGGGCAGCATGCAGGTCACAAAGATTCGCAACCGGCCCGTCTTTAACGAACTCAATTATCTTCACTACAATAAGCCAAAGAAACTCTGGACCTGGTTTTCTGACCTTTATGCATTCGGACTGATCCTGATTGCCATATCGGGATTGTTCCTTATTAAAGGGAGAAAAAGCATCACAGGGCGGGGAGGAATTCTCACCATTATCGGAATCCTGATCCCGCTGGTATTGCTTATTATTTACCTCTGGTTATAACTTACGCAACTTCTGGTTTCGATATTTCGTATATTCCAAATGACTGCATAATATACCCGTAATATGAGCGAGGAGATTCTGAAAGCATTAATGCAATTGTTTGCCATCGTTTCAAGGCCTGGAAGCGATGCCTCAGAGAGGAGAGTGATGGTGGAATCGTTCCTTAACAGACAACTCAATCAGGAACTGGTGGCCGTATACCTGTATGTTTTCGATGGCTACTTCAAACAGGTGATGGAGGAGGATGCCAAGGTAACCAAGAAAGAGAGGCTACTATCCAGGCGTTCAGTCAGGGTACTTAAAATATGTACCGCCATCAATGAAGAGCTTGCACAAGTACAGAAGATCATCGTGCTGTTTCAGCTGCTGGAATTTATCAAATCGGACAACCTGCAGGCCTCCAGCCAGGAGATGGAGTTTATCTCAACAGTGTCAGATACCTTTAACATCCCTGATGCAGATTTTAACCTGACCAGAAACTTTGTCTTATCGGACGGGGAGCTGGATGACAAAACTGAGTACCTGGTGGTGGATGGCAACCAGGAGAAGGGGCCGGAAAATAATATCAAACATATTTACAGGGAAAACCTGGTTGGCCAGATCCGTTTTATCCACATCAATTCTACCAACCTCTATTTTGTAAAATACATTGGCAAGGCAGAACTATATATGAACGGGCAGCTGCTGGAGCCCTATAAGACCTATCCGCTCAATACCGGATCGTCACTGCGAAATCAGCAGATTGCACCTGTCTACTACAGCGACGTTGTCTCTCTTTTTGTGGGAGATGTAGTGAAATCCAGGATTGTATTTGAGGCCAATCATATCACCTACAGGTTTAAAAACGGGGCCGTCGGCCTTCACGATGTAAGTTTCACCGAACAATCGGGTCGCCTGGTGGGAATCATGGGTGCCAGCGGCGCCGGAAAGTCTACCCTTCTTAATGTTTTGAACGGGGCCAGTAATCCTTCTGAAGGGAAGGTGCTGATCAATGGTATTGATATCCATAGCGGAGATCCCTGTATCGAGGGGATCATTGGATTTGTCTCCCAGGATGACCTGCTTATTGAAGAGCTTTCTGTCTTCCAGAATCTCTATTACAATGCCAAACTCTGTTTCGAAAACTATACGGAAGATCAACTGGTAGAGACGGTCCACCATGTATTGAAAAACCTGGGACTTTTCGAGATCAGGGATATCCAGGTGGGATCCCCGCTGAACAAAAAAATCAGTGGCGGACAGCGGAAGAGACTCAATATCGCACTGGAGCTGATACGCGAACCGGCAGTTCTCTTTCTGGATGAACCCACATCAGGATTATCGAGCCGTGACAGTGAAAATATTCTGGACCTGCTCAAGGAACTAACATTTAAAGGCAAGCTGGTGTTTGTGGTGATCCACCAGCCCTCCTCCGACATTTTTAAAATGTTTGACAGGCTGCTGATACTCGATACAGGCGGATTCCTCATATACAACGGAAAT
>JAGLTY010000078.1 GCA_023135025.1 Bacteroidales bacterium
CCGATCTCATCCAGAAACAGGGTTCCCTCTTCTGCCAGTTCAAACCTGCCCGGTTTGTCCTGTATGGCCCCGGTAAAGGATCCTTTCTGGTGACCAAACAGTTCTGATTCGAACAGGGTTTCGGGGATGGCTCCCATATCTACCCCCATAAAGATACCCTGTTCACGTTCCGAGAGCCTGTGGATGGAGCGGGCCGCCATCTCCTTGCCTGTACCGTTTTCGCCCAGGATCAGAATAGAGGCATCGGTGGGAGCAATGATCCGGATGTTCTCCTTCAACTTTTTAATAACATCCGATTCACCCAGGATCTGCATAAAGGGCAGATCCACATCCTCTCCCAGTGTCCTGGCCACATTCCTGTATTTCTCCTTCTCCTGGTTTGTCTGTTGCAGTTTCAATGCAGAGAGTATAGAAGCATGTAGTTTGGCGTTTTGCCAGGGTTTCAGGATAAAATCAAAGGCTCCTGCCCTGATTCCTTTTACTGCCAGCTCCACATCACCAAAGGCGGTCATCAGGATAACCACAGCTTGCGGGTCATGCTCCCTGATGGTCTCCAGCCACCTGATTCCTTCAGCCCCCTCGGTCTTTCCGCGCTGGAAATTCATATCCAGCAGGATCACATCATAGTGCTCCTTCTTGATCTGTGCCACACTTTTCTCCGGATCGGAGAGGACCGTAACATCAAATTCAAATTGCTCAAGGAACATACGTGCCGTCAGAAGCACATCATGATCGTCATCGATGATCAATATTCTCGGCGGTGCCATACGCATTTAGAAGTTCTACGAAATTATGGAATTCAGGCCCTCTTTACAAATTGCAACGATAACGAACAGGCGAATGCTTTAAAAACGAGCACTTCTTCAAAATTCCCAATCCAATAAAACTCTATAAAGCTCATCAAAAGAGCAGTATAGGCAAAATGGTACGGCAATTGCAAAAAAATGGGAAACATGGTACAATGGTAGAACATTATTTTAAGGTCACTTTTCGTCATATCAGGAAGCACCTCCTGATCTCCATACTGAATATTGCAGGGCTGGCTATTGGTATTGCCAGTTTTGTTTTGATTATGCTCTATGTGAATCATGAGCTCAATTACGACCGGTACAATGAGCACTTTGATGATATCTACCGTGTTGCGGTGGATGCCAAGATAGGGAACACCGTGATCCGTCAGACATGGACCCCGGCCCCCATGCCTGCAGCCATGTATGATGAGTATCCCGAGGTTCGGGCCATTACCAGGATCGCCGACAGATCAATGAAAGTTACCCTGGGGGATCTGGTGTATAATGAGGATAGAGCAGCAGCTGTGGACTCTACCTTTACAGAGATATTTACCCTCAAATTTCTGGAAGGAGCGCCAGGGAAAGTACTCAATGAGCCCGGACAGGTGCTGCTGGATCGTTCTACGGCAAGGAAATATTTCGGTGAGGAAACTGCCTACGGCAAGGTTATTATGATCCGGGATACGGTACCCCTCACTGTGATGGGTGTATATGAGGATTTTCCGTCTCAATCACACTTTCACTTTAACATACTGGTCTCTTTGCTCTCCATGGGTGATGGCTATTATAATGGTCAGCAGTGGTTTGCCAATAATTTCGAAACCTATATGCGGCTGAAACCTGGATTTCCCGAAACGCAACTGGAAGCCAAACTGCCCGCTTTTGTGGATAAGTATCTGTTTGAAGGAACCTATGAGGAACGCGCCGACGATGAGAATTACTGGAAACTGTACCTTCAGCATATCAGGGAGATCCACCTGGGATCGGACCTGAACGGGGAGTTTGAACCCAATGGCAATCTGTCATATATCAGGATCTTCTCCATTGTTGCACTCCTTCTGCTTGTGGTGGCCTGCATCAATTTTATGAACCTGACCACAGCCAGCTCTTCCATCAGAGCCAGGGAAGTAGGGGTCAGAAAAACAAATGGGGCCAGCCGGAAGAAGCTGAGGCAGCAGTTTTTTAGTGAAGCTATTATTATCAGCCTACTGGCCCTGATTCTGGCCATGGGACTGGTGGAATCGATCATGGGTCCCTACAGGAATTTTACTGGCAGAGAGATCGAGGTGGAATATCTGGATAATTTCCTGGTGATCCCGGGATTACTGGCCCTTGCGATCATTGTGGGATTATTGTCAGGAATCTACCCTGCACTCTATATGAGCAACTTTTCAGCCATCGATTCCCTTGGATTTAAAGGGGTAAAGCAATCCAAAAGCTGGTTTCGCAATATCCTGGTTTTGTTCCAGTTTTCCGTTGCCACTTTCCTGATTGCGGCCACACTCCTGGTGCAAAGGCAGATGAACTTGATTATGGAAAATTCATTGGGTTTCAACAAGGAGCAGGTTGTCCTGGTAAAAAATGCATCTTATTTGGAGAACCTGGATACCTATAAAGATGAGTTACGCACCCTGCCTGAGGTGATCCAGGTTTCAGCTTCCGCATGGGTTCCGGGCGATAAAATAACAAACTGGGGTTTTGGTGCAGAAGGGGTAGAAAAAAGTTTTAGTCTCAATGCAAACCTTACCGATGAAACGTATGTGGAAACCATGGGCATGGAGATGGTAAAGGGAAGATATTTTTCAAAGGATTTTGTCGCCGATACATGCAAAATTGTTCTCAACGAAACTGCTGTAAATTTACTGGAAATGGAGGATCCCATCGGGAAGATCACCTATTTATGGAACGATCGTAGCCTGCCGTACGAGGTGATAGGAGTGGTGAAGGATTACCATTGGGAATCGAAACATATGGAGGTCAGGCCGCATGCATTGATACTCCTGGCTGAAAGATTCAGGAATCCTTATTATCTCAGTGTCAGGATTGCCGGTTCCGACTACCAGAAGATCATTAAAACCCTCGAGGAGGGTTGGGACAAATATGTACCTGCCATACCCTTTGAATACGAAATTCTGGATAAGCATTA
Source organism: Bacteroidales bacterium (assembly GCA_023135025.1). Taxonomy (GTDB): domain Bacteria; phylum Bacteroidota; class Bacteroidia; order Bacteroidales. The sequence continues at coordinate 2,938 of JAGLTY010000078.1, forward strand.
TGATGGTATCTATAAGAATGAGAAACAGACCCGTTCCCTTCTTACCATTTTTTCGGTGCTAGCCATATTTATCTCATGTCTGGGTCTTTTTGGTCTGGCTTCTTTTATGGCTGAACGAAGAACCAAAGAGATTGGGATCCGGAAAACCAACGGGGCTACTACTGCGAATATCCTGAGACTACTCTCCCTCGATTTTACTAAGTGGGTTCTGCTGGCCAATATTATTGCCTGGCCGATGACCTGGTTTGCCATGAAGAATTGGCTGGAGAGTTTTGCCTACAGGACTGAAATTCCCATATGGATCTTTATTGTATCAGGAATTGTGGCCTTTCTGATTGCCATGGCAACTGTAAGCTTCCATGCCCTCAGGGCCAGCCGGCAAAATCCGGTTATGTCGCTCAGATATGAATAATCAGTAGACTGGATGGATTACATTGAAGGCTGAAGCCCCGAGTCAAAGGACTCCTCCACGGATCTGAACCATGATGTGGCATGCCGGTTCAGATAGAACTGTATCTTGTTTCGGAGTCCCGGGATAATCAGGCGGTCGCCACGCAGCATTCCGTTGACAGCTTTATTGGCAATCAATCCGGGAGCAAGAGTTTGAATATCCTCTTCGAATATTCTGCCTATGCTCTCCATCTGCTTCATAATTTTTTTAATGGGTGCGGGATGGACCATGCTTACCGATACACCTGTGTGCTTCAACTCCTCTTCAAGCTCTTTGGTAAAAGCATACATTTTTGCCACTGAATGCTGCAGGTCGGCACTGAACTGCTCCTTCCTGAAGGGAAAAGGAATGAAGTGCTGAATATAAGAGGTGGGAAGGCCGGACATCTGTGGGAGTAGACTCCAGGTAATAAGGGCTGCTCCCCTGAAACGGGTCTGGAAATCTTCTTTGGCCAGTTCTGAAATACACATGTTTTCGGCCATCGACCAATCGCAGGTGATATTATTGACCAGGGCCCTTACCTCATACTTATCACGAATGCTCTTTGTAAAGGACTGAATCTCTTCCTGGTTGGAAAGATCAAGTTTAATGGCATTTGCCTGTATGTCATGCTTTAGTTGCAAGTCGATGGCAAACCTCTGCAGATCGATGGATGTTGTTGATACGAGGATCAGGTTGCACCCTTTGCGTGCAATTTCGCGGGCCATGGCCCTGCCCAATTCGCCTTCGGCTCCCAGTATGATGGTGTACTGTGTGTCCAATGTCCCTGTTCTGTTATGCATGTTCTATATTAAAAAGACAACTTAATCCTCAATTGGATGCGTGGCCAATGTAAAATTTTCGATAAAATTCAACTTCAACAGGCCATCTGTAACAATAGGACACAATAACCACGCCAAAACCCACTGATCTCACTGGGTTTAAAAACATAAAGTTCAGAATTTTTAAAAATCTATCCTAGCTGCAATCTCCGCCTGGGAGGCTTTTCAGAGATGAAAATTGAACAATTGGGATGGAGTTATCAACAATCCTTACCATGCGCTCTTCAGGCTGTAAATACTTCCTCCTGTTCTCATATTTAAGGATTAAATACTGGACCTGCCTTTCCTCGTGATTATGTCCATTACCCGGCTGGTTACAGCTGAAGTTTCACCTGTTGCGGGACAGCTGCCCGTTCCGTTCAGTTCAGAGACGATCGATTGGATGTGGGGCATCTGTATATGTTCCGGCTGTATGGTGGCCAGGGTCTCCTTGTGATCGCCTGTGAAGAGGGTGATGGGTTTGAAGCTGAAGATGGAGAATTTCAGCTTCCCCTTTTCTGCGATTACCTCCACCAGGTCCTTCTGGAAAGGCTTGGGTGTTACAAAACTCCAGCCGCCGGTCACTATCAGATTGCCAGGCAGTACCAGGGTGGCTGAGAGGGTATCTTCCGGAGCATACAATCCACCCATATTGATCGCTTTTCCCGATACCTCCAACGGATCACCAAAAATATGAAAGAGAATATCCAGTGCATGGCATCCCATATCGTGAAAATAGCCACCCCCGGCATCTTCCGGGATTACACGCCACGGCAGGTTCCGGGACTCGTAATCTTCAGGACGGGCAGCGAAGTACTGCTGCATATTGATATGGAGGATTTTTCCCAGACTCCCCCCATCGATAATGGACCTTACCTTCTTGAAATACTCCAGCGATCTGCGGTAATAGGCCACGTAGACAGGCAAACCTCTCTTTTCAGCTGCCTCATTGATGATCCTGCACTCTTCAAGGGTGCGGGCCATGGGCTTTTCGATATAGGGCGGTTTCCCAGCTTTGATGGTCTCCAGAGCATAGGACATATGCGATCCGGGAGGGGTGGCGATATAGACAATATCCACCTCCGTATTGCGGATCACATCAAAGGGATCTTTGTGAACAGTGGCAATACCGTGCCTTGCTGCATAGTCTTCCGCCTTCTCCGGGGTCCGGTTTCCCACGGCTACCAGCCGGGAGTTTTCGATCTTATTAAAAGATGGGGCACTCTTGCGCTCGGTGACGTTACCGGTACCGATCATGCCCCATCTGATGATTTTCTCAGCCATATCTGGCTAAGTTAACGAATTATTGAGTTTAAAATATAGAACCTATTCCAATATCTGCTTGCAATACTCCCTGTAGATAGCCACCTCTTTTACAGCATCTGATCCCTCAGGTATTTTGTACTCCAGCTCAATATCGCAATAGATATTCCAGCCATTCGTCTGGATCAGCAAAAGCACCTCTTTGATGGGTGTTTCGCCCTCTCCCCAAACCATATTGGCGTTGGCCTTGGTCTCATTGTCCTTACCAGTCTTATCTTTCAAATGGATGCTGGAAATCTGGTCATGGTACTTCTCAATAAACTTGGCCGGGTCCTTTCCCGTGGAACCAAAGTAGTGACCGATATCGAAATTAAGCCTGTTGGCTGGTGACAATGCCAGAAGCTTATCCACATCAAAATCTTCCTCGGCATACTGGTAATGGTTGTGAAAGATGGCTACCATGCCTGCTCTCTCGGCAGCGGCACCAACTTTTGTGCAGGTCTCTTCACCAATCTCTGTGGTAATCCCTATGGCACCCAGGGTTTTGGCAACCTTGAAAGAGTAGTCCAGCTCTTCATCACTCATCCCGGCGGTCCATTTGTAGATATGGATATTCACACCGGCATCGTTGAACTTCTTGCGGAGTGCTACATATTTTCCCATGGTATCATCCGAATACCGCCACACCTTGATACCATCCTGGTATTTTTTCAGGGCTTCCTTCTCCTCGTCGGTCAGATCACCGGATCTCATTTTCCTCCTTGAAACGGGATTCTGAGGAGCTCCCAGGTAGGCTTCGATACCGGTTCCCATCAATTCCACCGAGCTGAGCCCAGCATCCACACAAGCCTGGAGGACCGCATCTACTTCACGTATGCTTCTGAAACTATAGGTAATGGTACCGATCTGAACTCCCCCGTAGTTTGAATTAATGGCAACTTGTTCATCCTGGGTAACCGGTGAGGTCACATCCCCACCGGGGGTAAATGATGTTATAACCAGGGCCAGGCCCAATGCCAGGGATCCGATACTAAATCTGTTTTTCATATTTTTCATGATCTTATTTTTTGAGTTTGTATTAAAGCTTCCATCCATCACGGTACTCATAGTGGAAGTATTCATTGGCTCCTTCGAGATTGGTGATCTTCATGTTCTCCGCATCATACTCCAGGGTACGGTTGACCTGTTGCGAAGCCACGGCAATATTGGTCAGCAACATGATCTCAGTCAGTACGGACGAGATCTCAAAATCGTTGGCTGCTTTCCGGTCCTCCTTGATGGCTTCGATAAAGTCAACATAGATATTGCTGGGACGATTCAGCCACTTTTCGGGTGCCACAAAACCCGGATCCTCAGGGATCAGTTCGGGCATGGCGCCATGGGTTCCATGCATCAGCATTCCCTTGTCTCCAATGTAAAGTGCCTCCCTGAGTCGGCGATCCGCCTCCAGTTCAGCCGGACGGAAAGGTTTGATGCCTCCATCGGACCAGGTGACTTTCACGGGAGGCTTATCTCCCCTGGCAGGGAATTCATACATGACATTTTCAGCCTGGGGCAGGTACTCGGTCGTGTATGGAGAGGTAGTGGCCTGGATTTTTGTGGGCATTCCCAGTTCAAGGGCCCAGATGGGGGCATCAAAGGTGTGTGCTCCCATATCTCCCATGGCTCCGGTTCCATAATCCCACAGTCCGCGCCATGCAAAGTGGGTAGTCTCCGGGCTGTATGGTTTCTCCGGGGCAGGTCCCAACCAGAGGTCATAGTTGAGGTTGGCTGGAACCTCTACACCCGCGGGCCGCTCCAGCGGTCCCTGTGCCCATACCGGCCGGTTCGACCACATATGAACCTCTCTAACATTACCGATGGCACCGGACTGGATCCACTCCACGGTCTGCATGGTTCCTTCAATGTTGTGTCCCTGGTTCCCCATCTGGGTCACCACGCCGGTCTTTTTGGCCAGCTCTTTCAGAAAACGCGCCTCATAGATGGTTTTGGTCATGGGCTTCTCCACAAATACATGTTTACCCGCATTCATGGCATAGGAGGCAATAACAGCATGCAGATGGTCGGGGGTTCCAATCACCACTGCATCCAGATCTTTCTCCTTATCGATCATCTTCCGGAAATCGTCATACACCTTAGCCTTGGGGTATCCGGCAATGATATGACCGGCATATTCCGAATCTACATCACACAGTGCATAGATATTGGCGTGCTTGAAACTCTTTTCGCCTCCGGCATCTCCCATCTGGTTGGGATTATCACTACTCCTGCCACCTGCTGGCCTGGTTCTTTGAGGTCTTACTCCGGGATAGCGGTAAAATTTCATACCGGGCAGTCCCCTGCGGGGTTTGATGGGCACATCGGGAGTGGCAATGTTCTGGATATCGCTTCCGCCCTGGTTCCCCAGTCCGATTCCAGCAACGTTCACCATATCGCTGGGAGCGGTATATCCCGGTCCCCCGAGCACATGGCGCGGCACAATAGTAAAGGCCGCCGTAGCTACTGCAGTTTTCCCGATAAAGTCTCTCCTTGAGAGACTGTTTCCGGATTTGCTGTTGTTTTTTTTCTGTTTCATGTTATGTTGTTTAAAGATTAAACCAGTAGTTCAGTTTGATCACCAGGGCACGGTGTTTGGGTCCCCAGAACTCTACCGCATAGTTGTCGGTATAGACGATATAGAGATCCGACATGGGCTGGAAGCGCCACTGGATCCGGCTGTTGATATTGAAATTGTCGTGCTGGGTATTGTACTGCAGAAAGGTGGTCCAGAA
>JAGLTY010000079.1 GCA_023135025.1 Bacteroidales bacterium
CCACATGAATCAACTCTTTGGGAAAATTGGAATTGATAACCTCAGCCATGGCAGCCGAGGCATTGATGGTGACTTCACTCGGCTTCAGGATCACCGTATTTCCGGCAGCCAGGGCTGAGATCATAGGCACCAGAGACAACATAAAGGGATAGTTCCAGGGACCGATCACCAGAGTAACGCCATAGGGTACCGGGACACTCCTGGTACGGGCTGGAAAATTGGCGAGATTGGTCAGCCTCCACCTGGAGCGGGACCATCTCTTCAGCTGCCGGATAGCACCGTTAATCTCACCATAGGGAAGGCTGAGTTCATTCTCCACGGTAACCATCTTCGGTTTCCTGAAGTCCTTATATATCGCCTCTGTCAGCATGGTTTCGTTTTCAAGCAACAGATCGTGCAGCTTGCGCAGGTTCCTTTTTCTTTCGGAGATCGGCCTGGTGTGACCCGCCAGGAAGTATTTACGCTGGGATGCAATCAATTCCTTCATGGTGGCAAAAATAGCAATAAATCCATCACGTGGTTCAGTCCTGTCGGCCTGAACCCATTTACCCGGTTCAAGAGGTCCGGACCGCACAATCCGGACGATTAAGAGAGGGAGGCACACTAGTTTTACAGATATGACAAAAAAGATGCTATTGGGAGTGTTGTTGATTTTGTGGGTTACAACTGCTGCAGGTCAGGGGCTTTTTGAATCTTCCCTCTCCGAAAGTTTGTCAACACCGGGTGAGGAGTTTCTCTCCATTGGAGGATTTATCCGGTCGGCGGTCTACATTGGTAATACACCGGATACGGAAGAGGCATACCTGCAGAGTGCTTATGGCCAGGCGAGCCTGTTGTTGAAAGCAAAGGCGGGATCACAAGCCTCCGCGGTAGCCGATATAAGGTTCAGGTATGGAACCGAGTGGCAACAACCTGTTTCAGAAATAGAGCTCAGGGAGGCCTATGTGGATCTTCAAACCGGACCAGTGGGATTCAGGCTTGGAAAACTGATCTCCCCCTGGGGCAAAGGCACATTGTTCAATCCCACAAATAAGTTTACACCCATGGATCCCACCACCAGATCGCCTGATGTTGATGATATGTACCTGGGGATATGGGCGCTTCAGGGAAGAATCAACCTGGGATCGTACATGAAACTGACCGGTACCTGGAACCCGCTTTACCAGCCTGGTAAACTGCTGATAGATCCCATTCCCATGCCCGATTATGTCTCCTTCCTGGAACCGGACTTTCCTGGTGTAAAGCTGGATGATGGAAGTTATGGCCTCCGGCTGGACCTTCGTGCACCTTTGATGGATGCCGCTCTCTACTGGTTCGATGGATACCACAGCTGGCCGGGCATTGCATTTGACTCCTTTATTATGGACAGCCTCACCTTTGAACCCGTAGCACTGAATATCCGGGAAAAAGCGTACCGGATCAGGATGGCAGGTGCGGACCTCTCCATTCCTGTTGGTTCATGGATCTTCACTGCCGAGGGCGCCTGGTTCCAGTCAACCGATACCCATGAAGGGGTTGAGTACCTGCCATTCCCCGAACTCTCCTATACAGCCGAGATTGAAAAGAGTGCTTCCTGGCTGACCACGATTGTGGGTTACCATGGCAAATATATCATGGATTTCGCTCCGGCTGTTGCAGAACCTGCCCTCTCAGAGGAACAGGAGCAGTTCCTCCCGCTGATGCAGGGGGGTATGATCATCACTTCCGAAATAATTGACGCCATGGTAAGGGAGCAGATTGAAGCCTTTAACAGGCTATATAACTATCAGCTGGAGGAGTATTATCATTCTGTGTTCCTTCTCTTAAAAGGAAATTTTCTGCATGACCTGCTGGAGCTCTCTCTGCCGGCCATTTATAATATAACCACAGAAGAGTGGATTTTCCAGCCCTCCATTTCATGGATGCCGGCCGACGGCATGCGTGTAAAGGCAGGTTTTAACGGTCTCTGGGGGGGTGAAGATTCCCTCTATGACATGGTTGGTCCGGTACTCAATGCAGGTTTTATCTCTATGACTCTAAAATTTTAGACTGAAAATATGAATTATAAAATCATCAAATACCGCTGGTGGATCATTGCAGCCTCCCTGTTGTTAACCGTGGGATTCTCCATGTCGTTGCTGAAACTGGAGATTGATCCCGATCTGAAGAACTACTTTCCAAAGACCATGACCTCCATGGTAAATACTGAGAGGATCGAAGAGGTGTTCGGGAACCAGGATATGATCATGATGATTTTCGAAGCTGAAGATATCCTAACTGAAGCCACTTTAAAGCGGGTAAAGGCAGTAGAAAGGTCGATCGGCCGTATGGATGGAATCAAGCGAACCGCTTCCCTTTTCGGCTCCAATCATATCTACGGCGAAGAGGGGGTCATGTATGTGGAACCCACCGTCCTTCGCATTCCCCGGAATGAGGTCCAGCGTGAAGAACTTCGCCATACAATAAAAGGTAATGACCTGGTATACAACGTAATGGTTTCGGACGATTTCAAGGCAACGGCCCTGGTGATCACCCTTGAGGAGGATGCAGATGAAGATGCCGTATTTGCGGGGATTCATGCGGTCATCCAGGAGCATCCCGGAAACGAAAAGATCCACTTTGGCGGGCTCCCTTACCTGCGCCAGGCCATAGATAAGGATATCAAACGCGACGGACTGATCCTGATTCCTATTGCACTGGTGATGATGCTGATTTTTCTCTTCCTGGTCTTCCGGGAATGGAGGGGAGTTTGGCTCCCCTTCCTGGTGGTGGTGATGTCTGCCCTGGTGGGTCTCTCCATGATCCCGATCCTGGGGTGGAAATTCTATATCATCACCCTTCTGGTGCCCATACTTTTGATCGCTGTGGCCAATGATTATGGGATCCATATGATCGCCAGGTACCAGGAGCTCAATGCCTCGGGATCGAATGAAAGCATGCAGGAAAAGGCGGCCCGGATCACCCGTGATCTCTGGAAACCGATTTTGCTCACCGGGCTAACTACCATTGCCGGGATCTCCGCCCTCTGGGCGCATACCATGATCCCGGCCCGTCAAATGGCGCTTGTTGCCAGTATTGGGATTCTACTGGCCATCTTTTTCAGCCTGGTTCTGTTACCCGCCCTGCTCTCCCTGCTCCCCAAATCAAGGCATGTCCCCACCCTATCGGGAGCGGATGGATTGAATAGAAGGAATTTGCTGGGGCGCTTCTCCTTCTTTGTGGTCAGGAACAGAAGGATTATTCCGGTGGTAGCACTTGCAGCCACCCTGGCCATCTCATCCGGAATCTTCTTTCTCAAGGTCGATTCCAACGAAGAGAACTTCTTCCCGGAACGTCATGAAGTGAAGCAGGCGGCAAATATCATCAACAGTAAGTTCGGTGGATCGGAGAGTATATCGGTTCTCTTTACCGGCGATATGCTTGATCCCGGACTCCTGCAAAGGATGGAGTCTTACGGGGAGGAGATGGAGAAACTGGATGCTATCGATTTCACCATGGGATTCTCAGGTGTGGTACGTGAAATCAGTAAAGCGCTGAACGACCCCGGCGATATTCTCTACGACAGGATCCCTCCCAGCAGGGAAGCGGTGGCCCAATACATGGAGCTCTACTCAATGAACGGAGATCCGGAGGAGCTTGAGCAACTGGTGGACTTCAACTATGAACATGCCCACCTGATGATCCGCATCAATGAAACCAGCGTTGAGACGGTCAACGGGATCATCAAAAGACTTGAGGAGATTACCAAAGGTGATCCTGCTGTTGAAGTCATAGGAGGCTATGGTTATGTGCGGACCGAGCTGGCCAATAAGGTACTCACAGGAACATATTACTCCCTTGGTATCGCACTGTTCATCATCTTCATCCTGCTTTCTATCATCTTCAGATCGCTGAAGGCCGGGCTCCTTGGGATCATTCCGCTCTCCATCTCTGTAGTGGTGTTGTTCGGACTGATGGGTCTGACCGGGATCCGGCTGGATGTGGCCACCGCCCTGCTCTCTTCGGTAATGATCGGTGTAGGGGTCGATTACTCCATCCATTTCCTCTGGAGATACAGGGAGGAGCGCAGGCAGAACAGGCCGGCTACCGAGGCGGTGATCACCACCATCACCACAACCGGTCGTGGTATCATTTTCAATGCCCTTTCAGTAATAGTCGGGTTTGTTGTATTGATCATCTCCTCCTTTACCCCCATTCGTTTTTTTGGTGTTCTGGTGTTGGTCTCCATCCTGAGTTGCCTGGTAGGTGCACTGGTAATACTTCCCGCAATCGTCCTCCGGTTCCGGTTTAAGTTCCTGGAGCCATCTACCACTGAAGTAAAAATTCATAAAATCAAAGGAAAAAGAGCCATGAGAAGAGTTGCCATGGGAATATTGCTGGCCCTGCTGGTTGCCATAAGTGCCAGTGCCCAGGATGCCAGGGAGATTGTAAAGCGGAGTCATGATGTAGTGAAAGTGAGCTCCTTCGAGGCGGTCTCCACCCTGACCATCACCGATTCGAAAGGAAATCAGCGAATCAGGAGAAGCTCCATGGCATCCATGTTGCTCACCGATGGAACAGAGAAAAGAATCATCAAGTTCATCTCACCCGCAGAGGTTCGCGGTACGGGGATCCTGATTTTCGATTACCCTGAAAAGAGTGATGATATGTGGATCTACCTGCCGGCCCTTCGAAAAACCAGGCGCATCGTAAGCAGAGAAAAGAGCAAGAGCTTCATGGGGAGTGAGTTCTCCAATGCCAATATGACCGCACCCGGACTGGACGACTTCAGCTACAGTCTGCTGGGAAAAGAGACTATCAATGGAAAAAGCTGCTACCAGGTTGTATCCACACCGGTAAACATAGATCTCGAAGATGAATACGGCTATAGCAGATCGGTTGCATGGGTAGATGAAAATAATTATCTTGTGTATCAGATTCACTATTTCGACTTTGATGGAGAACTGTTTAAGGCCATTACCAACAGTGAGTTCCGTGAACTGGACAGGGAGAGAGGCAGATATATGGTTACCAGGATGAAGGCCATCAACCATCAGAACAAAAGAAGCTCGGAAATGGTGATGGATCAGGTGGCCGTCACCACCACCAATGCATCCTATTTCACGGTGGCCTATCTGGAAAAAGAATGAAACATAAATTGCTCATATGCTCGCTAATCTCTCTCTTTTACAGTCTCTCACTCTTTTCACAATCATCATCCCGGGGCACCCTTGAAATAAAGTTCACGGAGATACGAAACAGCAAAGGCTTAATTGCCATAGGAATCAATACTTCGCCCGATGGCTGGCCCAGAAAGCCACAAATTGCATTCCAGTGGGAGAAGGATGAACTGGTTGATGGCGTATTCACGGTCGTGGTACCTGATCTGCCCTATGGAACCCTTGCCATTTCAGCACTGGATGATGAGAACAGCAACCTGAAAATGGATATGTTCCTGGGCATTCCTAAAGAGGGATTCGGTTTCTCCATGAACCCCCATGTCAGACTTTCAGCACCAAAATTTGAGGATTGCTCCTTCTCCATGAACAGTGCCTTCACCCGGATCGAAATCCGTATGAAACATTCCTGGAAGGACAAATAGCCAGATATTCCCTATTTTTGCACGATGTCTTTCGATTCCACCATATGTGCACTGGCCACTCCGGGTCATGGAGCCATTGCCGTGATCCGCGTCAGTGGTCCCGCTGCCATAAGGATCACAGAAGCCATCTTTCAACCGGCCACAACCGGTAAACAACTGGAGGAACAGCCGCCCAACACCATCCATTTTGGCACCATTCACAGTGGAGAGGAGATGATCGATGAGGTGCTGGTAAGCCTCTTCAAAGCACCCCACTCCTATACCGGTGAGGACTCCATCGAAATTTCGTGTCACGGATCGCCCTATATCCAGCAGAAGATCCTGGAACTTCTGGTGAGCCATGGAGCAGAACCGGCCAGACCGGGAGAGTTCACCCAGCGAGCCTTCCTGAATGGAAAGATGGACCTCTCCCAGGCCGAAGCAGTGGCCGACCTGATCGCCTCCGAATCGGAGGGCGCCCACCGGGTGGCACTTCAGCAGCTCAGGGGAGGATTTTCGGACAGGTTGAAATCGTTGCGGGAGCAGCTGCTTCATTTTATCTCCTTGATTGAGCTGGAACTGGACTTCAGTGAGGAGGATGTGGAGTTTGCCGATCGCAGCAAACTGGTCAACCTGGTGAATCAAATAGCCACACTGATCGATGAACTGATCAACTCCTTCCAACTGGGTAATGTACTGAAGAACGGGGTTCCGGTGGCCATTATCGGCCGGCCCAATGTGGGCAAATCAACCCTGCTGAATGCCATTCTAAAAGAGGAGCGTGCCATTGTGAGCGAAATCGAGGGAACTACCCGCGACTCCATTGAGGATACCATCAACCTGGAGGGAGTCAACTTCCGGTTTATCGACACTGCCGGTATCAGGGAGACCGCCGATACCATCGAGAACCTGGGGATCCGCCGCACCTACCAGAAGATCGAACAGTCCTCTGTGGTATTGCTGCTGACCGAAGCAGGTGATGATCCCGCCATCATAAAACAATCCATCGAAGCGATCCGCCAGCAGATAAATGGTGGCAAGCAGCTGGTGGTGGTGTTGAACAAGTCGGACCGGGTGCCAGAGAAACAGCAGAAGGAGCTGCAACAAAATATCAAGCTCCTGGAGAATGAAAGTATCATCTCCATTTCAGCAGAACAGGGTGAGAACATCGATGGTCTGACCAGCCTGCTCCTTGAGATCGTTAACCTGGGCAGCATCAAACACCAGGATGTGGTGATCTCCAACATCCGGCACTACAACGCCCTGAAATCGGCCTCTGAAGGGCTCTCACGGGCATCTGAGGGGCTCACCTCTGCCCTGCCCACCGATCTGCTTGCACAGGATATTCGTGAAGTACTGCACTACCTTGGCGAGATTACCGGCGAAGTCACCACCGACGAGGTACTGGGCAACATCTTCAAGAATTTCTGTATCGGGAAATAGAACTCTCCTGCCATTTTCATAGATAGATGGTTCGGGAGGTCCGGTATCCTAAGCCAGTCACTATTGATTTTTATTCCTTGTTTCCATCAGGATCTTCCCTATCATAAAATCGACAAACATTACTGTTTTCCTTTGTTCGATTCGTGTACAATATTGCAAAAACTCTAATTAATATTCGATCTAAACTTAATAATTGATACATTTTGGACGATTTTTGTTTTAATTTATTAAAATACCAACTAAACATTTAATAAAATGATACAATGGGTCAAGAATAATGATGCCATCGGAACAGTAAACCGTGGTGTCCCCTGTGAATCTGGATTATGTACCCTTTGCGATTCAGCTTGCAAAGGCAAATGTGAAACATGGCTTTCCTCGCTTAAAGGCAGAAAGCTGCTCTATCCCCGGAATTTCGGACAAACAACCTCGGGATCCTGGTTGGTTTCTACTGTGGGTGTGGGATACCACTCCCTCAGGATACAGGGGTATGCCTATGGAGCGAAGGGTATAGCACCACCCATGAGCAATAATCCGGATGACTGCCTTTTCACCAATGCCGATGTTTCAACTGCATTCGGGAATAAGGAAAAGACCAAGTGTCGCGTACCCATCATGACCGGAGCTCTTGGATCAACGTTTATAGCAAGGAACTATTGGGAATCATTTGCAGTAGGATCAGCATTGAGCGGTATTCCAATAGTTGTGGGTGAAAATGTCGTTGGTGTGGATAAAGAATCGGTTATAAACAACGGGAAGATAGAAAAGGCACCCGAACTGGACCGAAGGATTGAAACTTTCTACAGGTACTATGACGGTTTAGGAGCTATCATTGTTCAGATGAATGTGGAAGATACCAGGAATGGGGTAGCGGAATACATCATCAACAAATTCGGAAATAAGGTGATCATAGAACTAAAATGGGGACAGGGGGCAAAAAATATTGGCGGTGAAATACAGGTGAATAGCATTGAATATGCTAAATTCCTTAAAGACCGCGGATACCTGGTCGATCCCGATCCATATAATCCTATCGTTGAGTCGGCTTTTGAGTCCAGGGCCATCAGTTCTTTTGCGAGGCACAGTCGACTCGGGGGAACTGATCTGTCTTCACCAGAGGAAGTGGGAGAGTCTTTTATGAACAGTGTTGCATACCTCAGGAAATTGGGCTTT
>JAGLTY010000008.1 GCA_023135025.1 Bacteroidales bacterium
CATAAGGTGTTGAGCCAAGCCACATCTCGTAGTCCAGGTTTTCCGGAACAGGCATTTTAGGTTCAACATCCCCTGCGGGGTCACCCCACAAACCTACTTCCACATGTTTGATATCACCTATCCTGCCATTTCGAACCAGTTCACAGGCCCTGTGAAATTGTGGCCAGGGATCCAGTGACCTTTGCTGACTGCCAATCTGAAGTATCCGTCCTGTACGGTGAAAGGCATCACTCATTTGTCTTCCCTCCTGAATGGTTAAGGATGCAGGTTTTTGAAGATATACATCCTTACCTGCCAGAGCAGCTTCGATAGCAGGCTGGGCATGCCAGTGATCGGGAGTTGAGATGATCACCGCATCGATGCTTTTATCCTGCAGCATCTCACGGTAATCCTGATAGACCGCCACATCTACGTAGCCTGGCTTCCCTTTGTCAGTATAGAATTGCTCGATCCATCCCTTACCCAGGTGGGCACGGTTGATATCCACATCGGCCACCGCCACCCCAATGGCTGCATCGTGCTTCAGGGTTTCGGGAAGGTCATGACTCATGGCAATGCGTCCAAAACCGATCTGTCCGATCCGGATCTTGTTGGAAGGTGCGTTTTTTCCCATCACATGGGAGGGGATAATGGTGGGTGCCACAATGGCACCGGCGGTGGCAGCCGCGCTGCTCTTCAGGAATGTTCTTCTTTTCATCATATGTGATCCTTATTGAAAGTTTCTCCAGTACTGTTCCGCTGTTTGGGTGGTGATAGGGCCGTCAAAAACCACCATCCTGTATTTCAGAGTATACTCCTTCCCGGGTTCCAGTACCCACTCCTGGTGGCGGATGGGACAGAACTCGAAAAACATATTCTCTTTCCCCTGGTTGCTGTCGGGGGGCCACATCCTCATGGGTTCGGGATGCGAACGGTTGTCGGGGTGACTCAGGAAGAGGATGCCCGACCGTCCTTCGGGTACCGACGATTGGCCTTCGATGATTACCCACCGGGCGTGTGTGGCATCTGCATCTGCCCAGCTCTTTCCTTCCGATGTGCGTACGGTAGCGTTTTCGGGATTCCATTTTTCGGTGCCCCTATAACCCAGTCCGCCCCCGTAACGGTATGCTTCCAGGGTAATTCCACTCTCCAGCGGGGTGGTAAGGGTGGTGACCAGGTCTACCATATAGGCATGGCCCTCCAGGTTTTTCACGGTGACCTTCCATATCTCATCCATAGCGACCCCTTCACTCCCGTCCACCTGGAAATAGATATGTTCCTGCCTCACCCGAAATCCGGCCAGGTTCTCCTCCTCTATCATTTCGAGATACTCCGCAAAACGCACGGTACCCTCTAGCTCAGCCAGGTTCCAGAAGTCAACCCGGTAGTCGCCAAAATGGGTTCTTGTCCACGGATTCCAGATTCCGTAATGGTGCCAGTGGTCGGGTGGCTGAATCCTGGTGAGCCGCTCACCACCGGGCGACCAGAGTGGGTGAATGTAGGCCGATCTTTTATAGACCGAGTCCACCCCATCGGGGGGAAGGGTTTCGGTATGGACATAGCTGAGCACCGGCTGCTTTCCGATGAAAATGGTGGTCTCGTTCTCGTCGCAGGAGAGTCTTGGGCCCTTCAGATCAGGTGGAGCCTGGAGGGCGAGGAGTCCGGTGAGCAGGATGGTTAGCTGTAGTATCATTGGAGAGGTCTCTGGTTGAAGTAAGGGCTGTGGTTGAAGTGAGGTCTGTGGTTGAAGTAAGGGCTATGGTTGAAGTGAGGGCTATGGTTTGAATGTCTGAACGGTTTGGATAAATATAGCCAGATTTTCGGAGGTAACACCCGGGGGCATTCCACCGCCGCAGGAGAAGATCACCCGGGAGGGATCCTTCAGCCCTTTCAGCAACTGCTGGGTGACATCTTTCACCTGGGCTGCCGATCCCAGGGCCAGCACATCCCTGGGTGGAATGTTCCCCAGCATGGTGACCTGGTTGCCGGTCAGCTCCTTCAGCTGGTTCAGATCGGTCTCGAACCCCATGTTAAAGAGGTTGACTCCCATCTCGGGCAGGTAGTGAACCGACTCCATGCAGTTGGCATCGTTGTGGAGGAACTTCACGGATAGGTTGCGGTCGTAAAGCTCCTTGAAGTAGGGGAGACCAAACTCCACAAACTGTTCTTCGCTGATAAAGCCGATGATATCGTCCAGCATCAGGATCCCGTCGATGGAGGGAAAGAGCTCTGCCTGGTGGTTGTGGAAACCTGTCAGGTAGTCTGTGATCTTTCGGATCAGCAGGTGCGTCTCCTCCGGATGTGTCATCATGGCCATCATAAATTCGGTAGCTCCCATGAGGTAGGAGGCGATGTTGAGGGGACCGCGCGATATGGAGAAGCGGATTTTGTGTCCGGCCTGTTCGATCAATGGCTGGTTCAGTCTGAGCCGGTTAAGCATCAGGGGACCCAGTCCGTCCTTTACCGGGTCGGGCACCTCCAGCGAGCCGATCTCTTCCGGAGAACGGATGTTGGGAAAGGCGTGGGGAAACTCATTCTGCGGGAAGGCCGATTGTGCTCCGAAAGCGGAAGGCTCGCTGCACATCCCGTATTCGGCCCAGAATCCGGGCAGGAAGATGGCATCGGGAAAGGTGTCGATGGCTTTCAGGTTGGCCTCCAGCCACAGCTGGTCGCTGGAGAAGTAGTCCAGGATATCAATCCCGTACCAGTTGGGCAACCAGGGCGAATCGATAATAAATCCCACAGGCAGGGGGGAGAGGGTTTCGCCGTTTACCACTGCTTTCAGGTTGTTCCATTGTGGATTGGTCATCTTACCGTCAGGTTAAAATTCAGATCAAAGCAGTTGACTCCTGTTTTCATAGATCTTTTGAACCGCATGGATGATGTCGTCCATATCGTCGCGTTCGGCCAGCAGCATGTTCTGGAAAAGCATTACAGCCTCCCCTGTGAGCTGATCGTTTTCCGGCAGGTGGTGCAGTTCGTCTCTGTACCTGTTCAGCCGCTCTGCTGAAAAAAGCCTTTTATAGCCCCTGGAACTGATGGCATCTTCTATGAGTCCGTCGAAATACTGCTTGCCATAGCCCGCGTATGTGGGGACTCCTTCAGCCCTGAGTGCAGCCCTGAATTTCTCCCTGGAGAGTCCGTCGAAATACTCTTTCTTATAACGGAACGGGTAGAAATGATAGGCCGAGCGGGTGGCACCATCAGCAAGTTTGTAGGGAATAATTCCCGGGATCTCCTTTAGTTTTGAATCGAGGTAGAGTGCATTTTCCAGCCGCTTGTCCGCATCCTGCCTGGTCCGCTCTATCTGAGAAAGCAGAATCCCTGCCTGTAGTTCGGTCAATCGTTTATTGGAGCCCCGAATGGCATTCTTGCCCATTCCGGCCATGGACTTCCCATGTGGCCTGCCGCAGTTGTGGTAGGCGAAGCAGCGATCCATCACCTCGTCATTGCTCCCGACAATGGCACCTCCCTCGCCCGATGGAATATGCTTGGAGTTCTGGAAACTGAAACAGCCCAGGTCACCCAGCGTACCACACATCCTGCCATCGTACTCGGCCAGCCACGCCTGGCAGGCATCCTCAATAACAGGCAGGTTGTGTTTTTTCCCAATGGCCAGGATCCGGTTCATATCGGCAGGAAGACCGAATATATGGACTGGAAGAATGGCCCTGGTACGTTCATTGATCTTCTCCTCTATTTTATACGGATTGATGGTGAAGGTCTCCTGGTCGGTATCGGCAAAAACAGGCAGTGCCTTCTGATTAAACACCACATTGTAACTGGCGATAAATGTGTAGGGAGAGAGAATCACCTCATCGCCGGCATCGATCCCCAGGGTGTGCAGTGAAGCGATCAAGGCAGTTGTTCCACTGGCGGTGGCAATAACCCGTTTGGCCCCGATCAGATCGGCATATTTTTTCTCAAATTCATTGCATTTGTTGCCATCGCCCCGGTACCAGTTTCCGCTCCGCAGGAGCGACATCATGGGCTCTTCTGCCTCGGGGTTCCATACGGGCCATTTCAACCAATCGCCTGTTCTTACTGGCTTTCCACCCTTCAGGGCAAGTTCAGAGGTAACCCCTGTGCCTGAACCGGCAAGCAGGGGCATTGATAGCATGGCGCCCGCAGCACCAGCAGAGGTGCTGGCAATGAATTTTCTCCTGGTCAGGTTGTTTTGTTTCATGAGTTGAGTGGTTATTGGATTTCAATACTGTATTTGTTTAGCAGTCCCACCACCGATGGCAGTGAGAATTTCGCTCCACTGATCCGGTTGTTCTCCGGATCGATGGAGTAGTTGAGGGCGGAGGCGAGGTCGGCCCGCTCCAGGTTGGTATTATCGAAGGAGGCATTGAGCAGGTCACACTGATCAAAAACCGTATTTCTCAGGTCGGCTTCAGTGAAGTCCACCTCTTTAATTGATGTATTGAGAAATATGGTGTGATTCAGTTTTACCTGGTAGAAGGAGGAGTGATCGAGCTGACAGTTTTCAAAACGGACCGTCAATCCCAGCTGGTCACAATTCTCAAAATGGAGCCCCAGTATTTTGCACTCTTTAAAGATGGTCTCCTGAAATGAGCTCTTGATCAACTTTGCATTACTCAGATCGCAACCGTTAAAGGTGCAATCAATAAAACGGATTCCTGAGAGGTCGGAGCCGGCAAAATTGCAGTTCCGGAAGTTGCAGGTGTCATATTCACCCTTTGGCAGCGGCGTTTTGGAATAATCCTGCTTTGTAAAAAGCTGTTGCTCTATATAGTCCTGTTTCATATTTCCGAATGGTTTTTCTCTTCTCTGTAGCGGGCTCCCATAAGCAGCAGGCTCAGTTGATCGGGATTCATATCATTAAAGATAGCCAGAATCTGTTACGATTGACTCTCCTCGCAGCAGTAGTTTTAAATTGCAATGCCCACACTCAGTGCAAAGGGCAAAAGAAAGATCTCATACCAATCCTGATCGATTTCCTGACCTAGAGGATAGTATAGCCAGGCTCTGAAATTGATTTTCGAACTGTTAAACGGGTGTAACCTGTATCCAACCATGGGATATGCCAGGTAATAATACTCCCGGTTATCGGTAATAATTTCACCTCCCATCCCCAATTCCAGGAAACTTCTCCCTCCTCCTCCCAGATTGACAGTTATATGATGAGGCAGAGTAATAAAGCCATCAAACTGTCCAAACAGTAAACTTTCAGTGTATCCTATCCCAACCCTTACAGCGAGGAAAAGACCAGGTTTTTGAAAAAACAGTTTTTCAAAACCGAGAGACAGGCTGGAAACATCACCCATAATATTCAGACCGATGATGAAATCCGGCCTTCTGTCTGGAACTACATCCTCATCCTGGGCGTAGGTTCCAGCTACGAATAGTACCAAAAAAAACAGTAAAAGTGCTCTTTTCATAGTAACAAGTTACGGTTATCCCGAGTAAAATAAAAATGGTCTCCCGGGTTATTTGGTCAGCCTAAAGTACCAAACAATGGAGGCCAGGAGCACCCCTTCACCCAGGGCGAAGATCAACCAGGGAAACTGTTGGGGAACATAGGAGGTGGCCACCTCGAGTACCTCGGGATTTTTGACCTGCACCATTTCAAAGAGGGAGAAGTGGGTCAGCATATGCTGTGAATAGTCCAGCACGAAACCGAAGATCAGGATCAGCGACCCCAGGATCAATCCCGCCCAGATCTTGCCCGGAATGCGGGTTTCCTTACCGCGTTCAGCACGAAACAGGATCACCATGGCCAGCAGGATCATGGTCATGGAGACCAGCACCGGCGAAAGGACAGGTCCGGTCCAGGTGGTGGGGATCAGGAAGAGCAGATCCCAGGTCATCAGCGACTGGGGCCACCCCAGCAGCAACCAGAGGAACACGTAGTAGAAGATGTCCCAGATGGCAAAACTGTAGATAAACCAGGCAAAACCTGTACTGAAGCGCCGGGTCGCCAGGATGCTGATGGTGACCAGCATCACCACGGTGGCCACCTCCCGGAAAAGTTCGGTGACTGCCAGGTTCACAGGAAAAGGGGAGAGGGGAAACTCAAATCCGCCGGGATAGAGGATCTCCCGCATATAGACCACCACAGCGCTTTCCAGGAAGCCCATGGCGATGGCAAAGGTGGTGATGGTGATAAGGAGTCGGTGTAGTTTCATGTTAGAAGGATTATTTTATCCAATGGGGCAGCACACCCGGTTCCAGGTTTGTAAAGAGTAGGATGGCAAGGAATGCTGCGATGCCGAGAAAAAAACCGATGTACTTTTTTTGCATACCAGGGAGATGATACGGATATACAATAATAACAAGATATTGATAAAGTGCCTAGCCTGATGGACGACTTTCTTTGGGATCTTTTGTTTATCCCCACTGAGCGCTTTTCATCCCAGCCTCCGCTTGATTTATCCCTCTCCCGGGGCATCCGGACCCATTATTTTTACCCGAATGATTTCAGCTTTAAATTTATTCAAATTTTAAATTGTCATCAATGAATATTTTACTGATCAGTCCGGCCTATCCCGACACCTACTGGAGTTTCAAACATGCATTGAAGTTCGTTTCCAAAAAAGCCGTCAGTCCCCCGTTGGGATTGATAACCATTGCCCCCATGCTTCCCGCCACCTGGGAGCGAAAACTGGTGGATCTGAATGTGCGCCCCCTTACCGATTCGGAGATTCGTTGGGCCGATTACGTTTATATCGGTGCCATGTCGGTTCAGGCTGCCTCGGCATCACAGGTGGTCCAAAGGTGTAAGCAGCTGGAAAAGAAAATAGTAGCCGGCGGACCCCTCTTCACGGGCAACCCGGATGCATGGTTGCACATTGATCACCTGGTACTCAACGAGGCGGAGATTACGTTGCCGCAGTTCCTGCAGGATCTCGAAAGCGGTCACCCGAAAAAAATCTACCGGACAGAGGAGTATGCGGATATGAACCTCTCACCCTGTCCCGATTATTCGCTGATCACTGTCTCCGATTATGCACAGCTAAGCCTGCAATACACCAGGGGATGTCCCTTCAACTGTGAATTTTGCGAGATCACCGCACTGCTTGGACGAAAGGTTCGTTTGAAGTCAACCCGGCAAATTATTGAGGAGCTTGAAAACATCTATCATACCGGGTTTCGGGGAAATCTCTTTTTTGTGGATGATAACTTTATCGGGAACCGGAAGCGGTTGAAGCAGGAGCTTCTTCCGGCCATTACTACCTGGAACAGCAACCACAAACATCCTTATACCTTTACCACCGAAGCCTCCATTGACCTCTCCGACGATACCGAATTGATGAGGGCCATGGCAGAGGCGGGTTTTGAAAAGGTCTTTGTGGGTATCGAGACCCCCGACGAGGCGTGTCTGAAGGAGTGTAATAAAAATCTGAACATAGGGCGCAACCTGCTGGATAGTGTAAGGGAGATCCAGGCGGCCGGTATTGAAGTATCGGCGGGCTTTATTGTGGGATTTGATAACGATACATCCACCATATTCCAGCGCCAGATCGATTTTATCCAGCAGAGCGGGATCATTACCGCCATGGTGGGACTTCTGAATGCACCAAGCCGTACAAACCTGTATAAGCGGCTGAAGGAGGAGGGGAGGATTCTGCGAACACACGAGGGAGACAATACCAACTACACCATGAATTTTATCCCCAAAATGAACAAGGAGGTACTGTTGAACGGGTACCAGACAATCCTGAATAGTATCTATTCCAGCAAGGCCTATCATGAACGGCTTATTGGATTCCTGAAACACTTCAAACCGCGGGTAGTAAACAGAGGTCGGGTCAATGGTGAAAATATCATGGCCCTGCTTCGGTCGGTGCTCTTTTTAGGCATCATAGACAGAAGTAGGATTTATTATTGGAAACTGATGTTCTGGAGCCTTTTCAGAAGGCCGGATATGATTCCCCTGGCTGTTACCTACAGCATTTACGGATACCACTTCAGGAAAGTATACAGAATCGACTAGATTTTAGCGAGAACCACCAAGGGTTAATACCAGAGCATTTCAGGGGTGAAATCCCAGCTGCTCCATCACTGCTTCGTCGCCCTGCAGTACATCTTCGGGCAGGGGATGGTCCTCATCAAACACCCTCAGCTGGTCCGGTTCCAGGATGGTTACAAACTCCTCGCTGTATCCATTGTCATAGGGTAGAGCACCCATGTTCAGTCCAAGATAGTGGCCCAGGAAGTTGTAAGCGGCCGACCGTTTAGAGGGTCCGTAGTCGTGCTTCTCCAGGGGCAGGTGTACATTCTCAACTCTGTTTTCTGCATCGTAGAGCGCATAGACCTGCTGGATGTAGGGATATTCGATCCGTGGTGTGTTCCGGGTCCAGTCGGCCCCGTTGGAGATCAGCAGCAGGGGCCTGGGTGCACAGAGGGCAGCAATCTCCACATTGTTGGTCTGGTGATGATCGCTTTTATGTACCGGCATCCCGCTTTCGCAAATACAGCCTCCGAAAAAATGGGCCGATACCTGCACCACAGGTGCTGATACGGCGATCCGGTCATCTATGGCAGTAAGCATAAAGGTCTGGGTGCCACCACCCGATCCGCCGGTCATACCGATCCGCCCCGGGTCCACATCGTTCCGTGAAAGCAGGTACTCCAGGACGCGTCTGCTGTTATAGGTCTGAAGCAGCAGTGCAATAGGCATCTTATGGTTGACCTGGTGCGACTCCCCGTAGCCCACCATGTCGTAGGCAAAGACAATGGCACCCATGCGGGCCAGCGCAGCACTCCGTATCTGTACATCGGGGCTGAACCGTTTGTCAGCCGCATGTCCGTGGGGAGAGAGCACAGCCGGGTTTTTCTCTTTGGGCTGAAGTGGGGTGTAGAGGTTCCCGGTGATCCAGAATCCCGGGAAGCTCTCAATGGCGATGTTCTCAACCACGTAGCCATCCATCTCACGGCGGTGATGGATCACAGCATTGAACCGGCCCTCTATGACAGGCATCTTTTCCAGCTGCATCCCATGGATGATCCCCTGCCTGATTATCCCGGCACGCGATTCCCACGATTCCAGGTTGTCCCAGGAGGAACGGAACTCCTTCATCTTCAGGTTGGCTTCATCTTCGCTCCAGTGTCTGCCCATACAGAGCATCGATTCCTGGCTAAAAAGAGCGGGAAGCCAGCAGGTCAATAGTGCACCGATTAGAAGTGCGGCAAGTTTATGTTTCAAAACGGATGGTGTTATGGTTTTAATCAAATATACAAAAATCCATTTTGTTCGACAATAAAGAATGTGTGTGCGTACACACAATTTGCTTGGAAGGCAGGTTTTTTTGTACTATTTTTGTCGATTGAAACCCACTGAAATGGAGATTTTTATTCATCAAACAAAAGAAGAGCTGGGGAAGGCTGCAGCTTTGCAAGGGGCCCGGCTGATCAGGGGATCTTTGAAGAAAATGGGCCGTGCCACTATCATTGTAGCTACGGGTGCATCCCAGTTCGAAATGTTAAGTGCACTGATCAAAGAGGAGATCGACTGGAGCAGGGTCACCGGTTTTCACCTGGATGAATATATCGGGATACCACTCACACATCCGGCATCGTTCAGGAAATACCTGAAGGAGCGTTTTGTGGATCTGGTGCCTCTTAAAGCATTTCACTACATCAATGGGGAGGTGGATCCGGCCACGGAGGTTGGCAGGTTGAACGGGTTGATCGCTCAACACCACATCGATGTGGCGTTTATTGGCATTGGTGAAAACGGTCATCTGGCGTTCAATGATCCGCCGGCCGATTTTGAAACAACTGCACCCTATATTGAGGTGGAGCTGGATAGGGATTGTCGCCAGCAGCAATATAACGAGGGGTGGTTCCCCTCCGTTGAAGAGGTGCCCCGCAGGGCAATCAGCATGTCAGTGAACCAGATTCTGAAATCGGGTTCCATCATCTGTACCGTTCCCGATAAACGGAAAGCCGATGCAGTTAAAAGAGCCACTGAAAATGGTGTGACACCGGATGTTCCGGCATCGGCATTGAAATTGCACAAATCGGTTTTTCTCTACCTCGATAGGGAGTCGTCATCCACTCTCCAAAGGCTATAGGGGAAGATTCTCCCTGGTGTAGATCATCAGGTTCATCATCTGTTTTTTCTGGATCGCCTCCTTATAGGTGAGGCTCCTGATCATCGATTCAACAGCCAGGTAACCCTGTCGCCTGGCCTCCTCTTCAATCAGAAAGTCAACGGTTTCATCTTTGACCCTCTCTATATTCCTGTGGGTCAGGTCGTGGCCAATGAGAAGGGGCTTTGGATCCGGCTTAAACTTTTTTAGACTCTCTGCAATTTTATGAACCCTCGAACCGGTTACATAGATGGCATGTGGATTCCCCGTAGCCAGTAATTTCCCGATCTGCTCGTCAACTACCTTCTGCGTGCCGGAATAATCCATGTCAATGGTTTGGAACGAATAGTCGACCTGCAACTGTTTGTCTGCAAAGTAATTCATAAAACCAATCTCCCTGGCCAGCAGGGAATAGGTCTGGTTAGGCGATTTTGAAAGATTGATGACCCAGATGTTTTTATTTGCGGCGATATGCCTGGTTAGCTGGTGGATCAGCTTTGCAACTGTAAGTCCCGACTGAACAGGATCCTTCCCGATAAAGGAGAGGGAAGGGGTGCCGTGGATATCGGAATCGATCAGGATAAAAGGCTTGTTGTTCTGAAAAAAGGAGCGGACCAGCCGGACGCTCTCTTTGTAGGTGGCAGGGTTCAGAATGATTCCGTCAATTTCGTTTGAAATCATTTTCATTCCCGCCTGGAGAAATTTTTCCGGATTGTTGTAGGTGAACCAGCGTGCCTCAATGTTATATCCCTGTTCGTTATAGCGCTCCATCGCCTCAGAAATACCGAGACAGGGCAGCTCCCAGTACTCCCCTTTTTTATAGGAGGGCAATAGAATACCGAGGGTAAGGGTCTGTCTGCTGGCCAGCACCCTGGCGTTGACATTGGGCTTGTAGTCCAGCTCCTTGATAATCCGGAGGACTCGTTCCCTGACAGGTTCGGCTACCTTTCCACGATTGTGAATGACACGGTCGACCGTCCCGATGGAACAGCCAGCCTTCTCAGCTATATCCTTGATCCTGATATGTGTTCTGTTTGCCATCTCAGTATATCTTTTCAAAAGTAGACAAAAATTCAGATTTAACAAAGAGTGTGTTCGCACACACTTTTCTTTTGCATAGAGTTAAAAATATCATATATTTGCCTTTGACGGATGACTTTTCAATGCTTTTTTTGTAATTTATGATTTATGTCTGAAAGTAGAGAGTGGGGTGTTGTAACCTTTGCATTTTTGGGTTTCCTGCTGTTATGCGCTCCGGTAAAACTTACTGCACAAACCAGGGGTAGTGTGAAGGGACATCTGGAGGATGAACAGAGCGGTGAACCACTGATGTATGCCAATGTGGCACTCAAAGGGACCACCCTTGGTGGAGTTACGGATAACAAGGGGAACTACCAGTTGAACAATATCAAACCGGGCACCTATATCCTTATTTTCAGCTATATAAGTTATGCCCAGATTGAACAGGAGATTACTATTCGCGCTGGTGAAACAGAGGTGATTAACGGAGCACTGGTGGTTGAGTCGATCATGGGAGAGGAGGTGGTGATTACAGCCATGATGCGGGGACAGACCGCTGCCATCAGTCAGCAGGTGAATTCCAATACCATTGTCAATGTGGTCTCAAAAGAGAAGATCATGGAGTTGCCTGACCAGAATGCAGCTGAGACGGTGGCCCGGCTGCCGGGAGTCTCCCTTGTGCGTGATGGTGGTGAGGGAACCAAAGTGACCCTGCGTGGAATGGCTCCGCGCTTTAACTCCATCACCATCGACGGGGAGAGGATCCCCTCCACTTCGGACCAGGACCGGTCGGTGGATCTGAGTATGTTTTCAACAGATGCCCTGGCAGGGATCGAGTTTTATAAGGCGCTGTTGCCCGATATGGACGGGGATGCCATTGGGGGCCGGATTAATTTTACCTCCAGGACAGCTTCCGGAGGATTCCACGGCAATGCCAGGATGCAAACCGGCTACAACCAGCTCTCCAAAAGTTTTGGACAGTACAAGGGAAGCCTCCTTTTCGAAAACAGGTTCTTCAATGATAAACTGGGTATTATTGTTGGCGGGGCCATGCAGAGAGCCGACAGAAGTTCGGAAGGATATACCGGCGGTTTTGCTACCGAATCGGGAAAAGACGGCGATGGCAATACCATTTTTACAGTGAGCAAACTGAATTTAACTGATAAGCAGGAGGTGCGTTACCGTTACAATGCCAATACCACCATCGATCTGAGATTGGAAAACGGATCGATCATGTTCAGCAGTAATTTTGGCCAGACCAACCGTGAGGAGATCCGACGGAGGCGCAGGTACCGGGTCGATGCCTCTTATCAGGAACATGATCTCAGGGAGCGGCATTCCGATAACCTGGTCCTCTCTAACCGGCTCAGCGGGAAACACCTGCTTTTTGGAAGAGTGGAGCTGGA
Organism: Bacteroidales bacterium; assembly: GCA_023135025.1. GTDB lineage: Bacteria > Bacteroidota > Bacteroidia > Bacteroidales. The sequence goes on from JAGLTY010000008.1 coordinate 12,467, forward strand.
CTGGGCCGGATCCTATTCGCTTTCCAGGAACAAGAAACCTTTTGTAAGTACCATGCGATTCAGGGAGGTTGGGGCATTTAACCTGAGTCCGGAGCTAACCTATGATGATATTATCAATTCGGCAAAGAACAACCTGGATGCCACCTGGTTAAAGGATGTCTATTTTGACACCTATGATGTAAAGGACGACAATTATACTGTTCAGGCCAATGCGAAGCTTCCATTCAATCTGGGCAACAGGGTGAAGGGATATGTGAAAGCAGGGGGAAAATACCGTCATAAATACAGGGTGAATGATATCAACCGGGTCTGGACCCGGCACTTTGTGGGGCAGGAGATCCTGGAGGATGGAACAGAGAATCCGGAGTGGGATATTGACTACCTGAATAACTGGATCCTGATGAGCAGTTTCCTGGGGGATTATTATGCAGATGATTTTGGAAGGTTCTTTGATAAGACCTACTACCTGGGACCTGGCCAGGAGCCGGTAAATGGTCCGCATATTGATGAGAACAAAGTGGAAGCATTCAGAAACAGTTATGCCGACTATTATGTGGTGGACCCTACAAAAGATCTGTCCGATTACGAGGCCGGGGAGAATATTACAGCTGGTTACGGAATGACCGGCTTTACCCTGTTCGACAGGGTTGACCTGATTGCCGGTGTCCGCTACGAAAGAACACAGAACAGTTACAGGAGTATCTTTGGCTCGCCCAAGGTAGACGAGGATGGAAACATCCAGAACGTTACGGGACTGGTCGATACCGTGGGAAACCGTGTAAGCGAACAGTGGTTGCCCATGGTACACCTCAAGGTGGATATGACCGGCTGGGCCAACCTGAGGCTGGCCGCTACCAAATCGCTGAGCAGGCCCAATTTCTTCAGCCTGGTCCCATGGGAACTTATCAGTTGGGGAGAGGGCTATGCAGAGAGAGGGGAGCCCAACCTGCAGAGCATGAGTGCCTGGAACTACGATGCCATCCTCTCCATGTACGGGAAATTCGGACTATTCACTTTTGGAGGGTTCTATAAAGAGATAGAGAATATCGATTACACCCTTACCTCCAGGATTTTCGACCCTGACGATCCCATATACGGACTGAATCTGACCAGACCGGTCAATGCAGAAGGGGTTTCAACCATACTGGGATTTGAGATCGACCTGCAATCCAACTTCAGGTTCCTTCCTTCCCCTTTCAATGGCATTGTTGTATCGGCCAACTATACACATCTGCAATCAGAAACCCTTTTCCCCATATCGATCATCGAGAGCATGGATGTATTTCCCTATACCTCAACCGTCATTGATACAGTTCGAAGTGGAAGCATGCCCGGACAGGTGGACAATCTGGTGAACCTCTCTCTGGGTTATGAGCGTGGTGGATTCAGCGCCCGTGTCTCCATGATCTACCAGGGCGAAAGCCTCTTTGTGGACGAAGAGGCGGATATGGGCCGGCTGGCCCAGAGTGTGGGGATCACCGCTGAAAAGGACAATTTTGTGGCAGCCACCACCCGTTGGGACCTGGTTGTCAAGCAGAAGATCAAGGAACATTTTCAGTTGTTCCTCTATCTAAATAACCTCTCCAATGTAAAGGAGGAGAATTTTCTGGCCGGATCGATCAACAGGCTGGTGACAAGTAGTTTTATGTATGGTATGACGGTGGATATAGGCGTGACATATAAGTTCTAACACGATAAAATTTATTACCTTTAATTACTAACTAAAAACAGTTCATTATGAAGAAAATCTACAATGCATTTGGTTTCATCTGTTTGTTGTTGGCTTTTGTTGCCATCGATCTCAACGGACAGATACGTTATGTGGATGTCCTTCCTGGTATCGGAACACTGACCGATACCATCAAGGGTGATACGACCGATCTGGGAGCACGTATCGATACTTTTAACACGGTCTACCGCCTTCAAAGGGGCGATCAGGCCTATTACGGACTCGAGGGTTCCATTTCCAACAGCGGCTATCCGCTTACCATTGTGGCCGCAGATGGTGATGGCCCACGTCCTTTTCTTCAGCCCAGGCCAGTGGAAAGTGTATCATCAAGGGCTTTCCGGCCCAAAGGGGATATTACCCTGAACGGTCTTCATGTGACCAACATGGATAACCTGGGAGGATTGAGCTCCCGCATGCTGAGGTGTGATGCTGACGGCATTCGTGTAACACTGGACAATTGCTGGTTTGATCAGGACGCCCAGTCATTTATTCGTGTGGACGATCCCGGCATGAGCTTTTTCATCACCAACTGTGTGGTCAGCAATATCGGACAACCCGTGAGTCCCGATAATGGCCGTGGGATTGACGATCGTGGCAATGACATCGATACCATCATTATCGAGAATTGCACCTTTTTCAATCTGACCAGCAGAGTGATCCGTGATGACGGAGGCATTATTAAGTATGCACGCGTCAACAACAACACCCTGGTCAATGTTGCCCAGATGGGGATTACCTTTGGTCCCATCGATACACTGGAATTCAACAACAACATCTCTGTGAATTCCGGATTTATGCCGAAAGATGATGATAATACTGAGTGGTTTGTTTTTGGCGCTGATTCGGTTGGTGACGTTGCACCGGTCGTTACAATGACCAACAACTCGGCTTACCTGGATACAGCCAGGATTATAGGTTACCTGAACGATACCCTTACCATTACACCTATTTTTAATCCAACGCTGGCTGCAGCGGTTTACGTCGCAGGTAATCTGGACGACAATTGGAACTGGAACATTGAATTCACTGACGGACCCCCCTTCAATGATTCAATCCTGATGTACTACTATGATCCGGCTTTTATGGGTGGTAATGCTCCCGATTGGGTGGTTCCGGAACTTCCAGACGATGGAAACGGACTCTATCATCTGGATGTCTATTATGACTTCGGATATGCCCATTCACTGGCTGCTGTAGGTGCAACAGATGGATTGCAGATAGGCGACCGCAACTGGGCAGCCACATGGTCGATCGGAGTAAAACCGTTTGTTACAGATGGAGCCGAGCTCTCTGTCTATCCCATGCCTGTACGGAATCATGCAACCATCAGCTTCGACCTGAAGGCCGATGCCATGGTTCAGATGGAGGTATATAGTCTCACCGGACAACGTGTGGCTGAGGTGATGCACAACCAGTACCCTGCTGGTTCACATCAGATCGGCTGGAATACTGAGATGCTTGAAACAGGCATGTACCTGCTTCGCATGAGAGCCGGTAACCAATCTTCAACTGTTAAAATGATTGTACAATAAGATTGATGTTGATCCAGAAAGACCGCTCCGGAACCATTCCAGGGCGGTCTTTTTTAATGACAACAGAGTATAGAAATTTCATAAAAGATCGCATGCCAAAACTCTCTCTCTCTTTCGTTTTGCTTATGGGAATTGTGTTGCTGGGAGGATGTAACCGCACTATCCGTGAGGCTGCGGCCGATCCATGGAGCAGGGCGGATGAGATTGTGAAGCAGATTCAGATGCCTGATATTCCGAACGAACGATTGAACCTCTCCGCCTTCGGGGGTGCGGGAGATGGAGCCACCGATAACAAGCCTGCCTTTGACCGGATCATCGAAGCGTGTGCGGCAGCAGGAGGCGGAACCATCCATGTGGAACCGGGCACCTACCTGGTCAATGGCCCCATCCACCTGGAGAGCCATATGAACCTGCACCTGGAGGAGGGTGCAAAACTGCTCTTTGGCAACAATCCCGCCTATTACCTTCCGGTAGTGCTTACCAGCTGGGAGGGGACCCGCTGTTACAACTACTCGCCCTTCATCTATTCTTTCCAGGCAACGGATGTGGCCATTACCGGAATGGGTGAGATCGACGGAAACGCCTCGGAGAGCTGGAACCTGTGGAAACAACTGCAGGATCCCGATAAGAAGCGGATCAGGAAAATGAATAATGAATCGGTCCCCCTCGAAAAACGGGTATTTGGAGAGGGACACTACCTGCGCCCCCACCTGGTGCAGTTCTACGAATGTGAAAATATCCTGGTGGAGGATGTGAAAATCACCGATTCGCCCTTCTGGTGCCTCCACTTTGTCTATTCAAAAAACATCACGGTCCGGGACCTCTCCTATGAAGCGTTTAACTTTAACAATGATGGCATTGACCCCGAATCGAGCGAAAACATCCTGATCGAGGGGGTCACCTTTAACAATGGTGACGACAATATCGCCATCAAGGCGGGCAGGGACCTGGAGGCCCGCACCCTGGGCATCCCCTCCAGGAACATTGTGGTGCGCGACTGTAAATTTAGCGGGTACAACGCCATTGCCGTGGGCAGTGAGATGTCGGGCGGGGTCCATGATCTCTATGTGGAGAACTGCGGCTGTGCAGGGAGAGTGATCTATGGCTTCTACCTGAAGGGGAACCGCGACCGCGGAGGCATGGTGCATGATATCTATGCCCGGAATATTGAATTTGACACCACCCGGTCGACCATTATCATCGACTCCAACTACAAAAACCAGGGCCAATGTTGTCCCCCGTTATTTAAAAATATTTTTATTGAGAACATCACCGCCACACATGCAACCGATCACGGCATCTTCCTGAAGGGATCACCACAGATGCATCTCGACTCGGTCTTTATCAGCAATGTGGCGATCGGGTCGGCCCGGGTACCGTTTCATGCCAGTTATACAGACTACCTGGCGATGGATGGGGTAGATATCAACGGCAGATCCTTTGATATGGAGGGAGGCGTACCGGAATGGATCAGGTCTGCCTCGCCGGAGACCGGTCGTGAGGTGTGGCAGATCAGCACCGATACCGCCCCTGCAGTGGCCTGCTATTTTGAGAGGCAGGCCTTTACCTCCTATGAGAAGTACGTGGTATACGCCTCCAGAAGTTCGGGTGTGTGGAGGTTGAACAGGATGGATCTTGAAACGGGAGTGGCCCGTGCCATCACACCTCAGGGCCGGAAGGTGATGGATGATGATTATACCATAATGCCCGATGGGGAGCGTGTCTGTTACCTGGATGGATGGAAGCTCTTTGCCACCCATGTGGAGCGTATGGAGGAGGAGGTCCTGTTTGATTATACAGGGTTGCTGCCCGATAAGCCATTCTATACAGGCTCCTTTACAAACGATGGCAATTATACCCTGGTCTATGTTTATAACGATACCCTGAAGGCGATCTACCGCACCAACCTGGAGAGAGGTGCATTGAAGGAGGTGCATCGTCACCGGGAGGGAAAGATCTCCCATCCGATGATCAATCCGGAGAACCCCGATCTGATCAGCTATGTACCGGGTCCGGACAGGCAAAACGATATGTCGCTCCCCATGGAGCAGCGGGCACGCTCCTGGATGGTGAATCTGGAGGTGGGGACCGACCGGCAGTTCCTGACGGTTCCTTATGGTTACCGGGCCACCCACGAGAGCTGGTCGCACAATGGAGAGCGGTTCTTCTTTTTCCGCAAGACCCGGCCCGGATGGAGCCCTGCAGCCATCTGTTCGCAGAACAGGC
>JAGLTY010000080.1 GCA_023135025.1 Bacteroidales bacterium
TGTTTGGACTGATCGGATATCCATTGGGACACAGTTTCTCAGCTTCCTTCTTCAATAAGAAGTTTATGGAGGAGGGGATAGATGCCGAATACACCAATTTCCCACTGGAACGTATGGTCGATTTTGAGACCCTGTTGAACAGCGAGCCAGGTCTGGCCGGATTGAATGTAACAGTGCCCTACAAACAGGAGATCATACCATACCTCGATACAATGAGTACCACTGCAGAGGCGATCCAGGCGGTGAACACCATCTCCTTCAGAAGGAGAGAGGGCATGTTGGAGATTGCGGGTGACAATACAGATGTGATTGGCTTCAGGCGTTCGCTGGAAGACCATCTAAAGCCCCATCACACTTCGGCACTGGTGCTGGGAACAGGAGGATCATCCAAAGCGGTTCTCTATGTACTTGAACAGCTTGGTATCGGGTATACCATGGTAAGCCGCACGACTGATCAGCATAGCAGAATCAGGAGGATTACCTACAGTGAACTTGACATGGATTTGATGAGTGAAACGCCTTTGATTATAAACACCACACCGCTGGGAATGTATCCGAAGGTGGATACTTTTCCCGATATTCCCTACCAGGCATTAACACCCAATCACCTGCTGTTTGACCTGGTTTATAATCCGGAAAAAACGGAGTTCCTTGCCAGGGGTGAGAAGCTGGGGGCTGCTGTGGTCAATGGCTATGATATGCTAATTCTCCAAGCCGAAGCGTCGTGGGAGATATGGAATAGGTAAGAGGTTAATGTGATTGCTGGTTAATGGGTTAATTATGGCGAATATTTTCACAAAGGAGTTTTTAATTTCATCCTATGACCTGAATCCAAAAGGGCAGGCGAGGTTGACTACCATGGCCAATTTTTTCCAGGAGGTGGCTTATCATCATGCCAGTGAGTTGGGATTGGGGTACGATGATATGAAGAGCAGGAAGACCACGTGGGTACTTTCGAGGATGCGGATTCACATGAAGCGTTACCCTGTCTGGAACGACCGGATCAAACTGGAGACATGGCCCAGTGGCGCAGAGCGGCTCTTTGCCCTCAGGGATTTCAGGGTGCTGGACAGTAAAGGGGAGGTGATCGGAATGGCCAGTACTGCCTGGCTGATCATTGATCTCGATACCCACCGCCTGATCCGGCCAAAAGAGATACTTGACCAGTTTCAGATGATCGTGCACGATGTGAAGATGTTTGAGAAGTCCCTGGATAAGATCGCTATTCCCGGCGAGACAGAGCGGTTAAATCAGCATACCGTGGCATTTTCGGATCTGGATATCGTTGGTCATGTGAATAATGTGAAGTACATGGAGTGGTGTATCGATGCTACCACATCAGCTGTTAATGCTGAACAGGAGATCCGTGAATTAGAGATCAATTTCAATCATGAAGCGCTATTTGGCGACCGTATCGGGATTTCCGGATATAAGCATGCCAGTGGCGAGCACTATTTTTTAGCCACTCGTGAGGAAGATGGGCTGGAGATCATCAGTGCCAGGTTGAAGCGTGAGTAGATCAGTGAGGGTCAATAGTTGCCAGTTATCTGGTGTTTGGCGTCATTTTTCAGGGTAATTATACCCGATATCCACCAGGAAGAGGCCCTTTGCCGGGGCCGACGTACCCGCTTTCCCGCGATCCTTCGCCTCCACAATTTTTATAAATCCGTCAAGATCAAGTTTTCCGCGGCCCACATCCAACAGGGTGCCTGTTAACGATCGTACCATATTCCGCAGAAAACGGTCAGCTGTTATTTCAAAAAGATATCCCTGCTCCACATTTTTCCATGCGGCATGAGTTACGCTGCAGTTGTTGGTTTTCACATCGGTATGCAGCTTGGAAAAACTTGTGAAATCCGTGGTTTCAAGAATCACCCTGCAACACCTTTTTATGGCTTCTGTGTCGAGTTTACCATAGACATAGTGGCTGTAGTTCCGCGTGTAAAGGGGTTTGATGGATGATATATGGTAATGATAGGTCCTGTAAGTGGCAGAAAAACGGGCATGTATATCTTCCGGAACCGCAACAATTTTGTAAACCACTATGTCGGGAGGAAGGAACCGGTTCAATTTAAAGATAAACTGTTCGGACGATGGATCGGGAGCGTTAGAAGAGCTGTTATCGTCCAGAGATTGGTCTGAAGGCAGATCAAAGTGTGCAATAAAGTGTGAGGCATGAACGCCGGTATCGGTACGGCCTGCACCGGTTACAGGGGTCTCCTGTTTCAATAGAGTGGATAGGGCATGCACGAGTACCTGCTGGACGGTTTTCTCATTTGGCTGGATCTGCCAGCCGCAATAATCGCTACCATCGTAAGCCATATGAATGAAATACCTGCTCATTGCACACTGATAAGTGAACAAATTTACCCATTTCTTAACATTTTTTAACCCATCATTCCTTTCGTTTGGTCAATTTCGCTGCTATTTTTGTCCTCCGCTTATATAGCGTCATTAACAAGATGATTATTAACATAAAAGAATCCATTATATGAGTCAGGAGGTAAACATCAAAGAACTCAACGAAAGGATCAAGAGGGAGAGTGAGTTTGTGGACCTGATCACCCTGGAGATTCAGAAGGTGATCGTGGGACAGAAAGGTCTGGTTGACAGATTGCTTATCGGGTTGTTGTCGGATGGGCATATTTTACTGGAAGGTGTGCCTGGACTGGCCAAGACGCTGGCCATTAGTACGCTGTCGCAAACCATCGACGCTAAGTTCAGCCGGATCCAGTTTACACCCGACCTTCTTCCGGCCGACTTGCTGGGAACAATGATATACAGCCAGAAGAAGGAGGAGTTTATTGTAAAGAAAGGTCCCGTTTTTGCGAACCTGATCCTGGCCGATGAGATCAACCGTTCTCCCGCCAAGGTGCAGAGTGCCTTGCTTGAGGCGATGCAGGAGAAGCAGGTAACCATTGGGGAGACAACCTATAAGCTGGAACGTCCTTTCCTTGTAATGGCTACACAGAATCCCATCGAACAGGAAGGTACCTACCCATTACCCGAGGCCCAGATGGACCGTTTTATGATGAAGGTAGTGGTAAACTATCCCGGAAGGGAAGAGGAACGGCTTATTGTCAGGGAGAATCTTGCCAACGAGTTTCCTGTGGCCAACAGCATATTGAAACCTGCAGATATTATGCAGGTGCGCGATGTTGTGAAGGAGGTTTACCTGGATGAGAAAATTGAAAACTATATTCTGGATATCGTTTTTGCAACCCGCGATCCCCAGAAAGCTGGACTGGCACAGTTTGTGCCTCTTATTCAATATGGATCATCGCCGCGTGCAAGCATCAATCTGGCCAGGGCAGCTAAAGCTTATGCCTTTATAAAACGCAGGGGATATGTGGTTCCGGAAGATATAAGAGCCATCTGCCATGATGTAATGCGGCACCGGATAGGATTGACTTATGAGGCCGAGGCGGAAAATATAACCACAGAGAATATCATTTCTGAAATTCTCAATCATGTGGAGGTGCCTTAATAATTATATAGGATGAGAGTTCTGACACCATTTCTGTTGCTGACTGCAGGTTTGTTGTTGCTTGCAGCGGGACCATTGAAGGGGCAGTCGATGATCGATCTGACCAAAGAGGAGGTGCGGGTGATGGTGAAAAAAAAGCATAAAGAGTTCAGACGCGACAATTCAGTGGTGAGCCAGCGGTTCAACTACCTGAAGTATGTAAACGGATTCCGGACGCGTACATGGATCCTCTACTTCACAGATGAGGATATATGCAGAAGTACAAAAATGGTTTGTGACTACGGCGAATTTGATGAGGTGCTGGAGGAGTTAAACGATGCCTATGAAAAGGTGGGGGAGTCAGAGTGGGCCTATAAGATGAAGCGCGATACGATCCATGTGACGCTGACCAGGCTGGAGTGGTATTTTACGGTGAGAGAAGCAAGAAAGAAGTAAGTGGAAACAAAAGATCTCCTAAAGAAGGTACGGAAAATCGAGATCAAGACCCGGGGGCTCTCCAGGCAGATCTTCGCTGGTGAGTACCACAGTGCTTACAAGGGCAGGGGCATGATCTTTTCCGAGGTGAGGGAGTACCAGTATGGTGATGATATCAGGAGCATCGACTGGAATGTTACAGCACGTTTCAACCATCCATATGTAAAAGTGTTTGAAGAGGAGCGTGAGTTGACCGTCATGCTGCTGATCGATGTGAGCGGATCGGGCGATTTTGGCACACAGGAGCAGTTGAAACGCAGCCTCATCACAGAAATTGCAGCGGTACTCTCCTTTTCCGCCATCGAGAATAACGATAAAATTGGGGTGATCCTGTTCAGTGACCGCATTGAGAAATTCATCCCTCCGCAAAAAGGAAGGAAACATATACTCCGAATTATCCGGGAACTGCTGGATTGCAATCCAGAGAGCAGCGGAACCGATATTTCGGAGAGTCTGAGGTTTTTAACCAATGCCATTAAAAAACGGTGTACCGCTTTCCTTATATCCGATTTCAGAGACAAAGGATATGCACGTTCACTGCAGATCGCAAACAACAAACACGATGTGGCGGCACTTCATGTGTACGACAGGCGCGAAACTTCTCTCCCGGCAGTTGGCTTGCTCCGGGTTCTTGATGCTGAAACGGGCATGGAGCGCTGGATAGATACATCGAAAAACCGGGTCAGAGAGAATTATGCCATGAAGTGGGAGAGCCACCTGGAGATGATGAAAGAGATCTTTTCAAGGGCAGGAGTGGACAGTGTGTCGGTCCGGACCGGTGAAGATTATGTGAAACCCCTTATAAGGCTATTCAAGCTACGATAAAATGGGTGTTAATAGTGTCATAAAATTGATAAAGGTGCTGTTTTTCACTGGCCTGTTTCTGCTACTGGTTCTGCCGGCAGAGGGGCAGCTGATTCGGGTGCATTCGGAGGTTAGCCGCGACTCACTGATGATCGGCGACCAGATACACTTTACACTTCGGGTCGATGCTGACCGTGAGGTGGAGTTTATGTTGCCTCATATCAAAGATACACTGAGCAATACCTTGGAGGTGCTGTCTCAGCTCTCCTCAGATACCACTGTTTCAGAAAAGAGGAGAGTGGTTGAGCAGAGCTATATCATTACAGTGTTCGAATCGGGATCGCAGATCGTACCTTCGCAGGAGGTGATCTACAACAGAGGAGGTGTGGTCGATACTGCTAGAAGCATGCCCCTGATTATCAATGTGTATGAGCCGGCGGTGGATACCACCCAGCAGATCAAACCCATCAAGCCCCCCATCAATACCCCTGTCACTTTTATGGAGGTGCTTCCCTGGGCAGGAGCCGGATTGGGCGGATTGCTGATTGCAGGAGTGGTGGTATGGTTACTGGTGAGGTTTCTGAAACGAAAGAGAGATCCGGAGGGGCACTCCCTAAAACCCCTGGAACCTGCTCATGTGATTGCGTTCAGGGAGCTGGACAGACTCAAAAATGAGAAAATCTGGACAAAAGGTAAGGTGAAACAATACTATATCAGTCTGACTGAAATTACAAGACGCTATATCGAGCGGCAATACGACATACCGGCCATGGAGAGTACCACAGAAGAGATTCTCCATGCATTCAGAACGGCCAATCAGGAAGATAACCTGCTCGATGAGATGCTGAGGGAGCTGCTTGAGCTTGCCGATCTGGTTAAATTTGCCAGGGAGGATCCATTGCCGGTCGACAATCAGACCAATCTGAACAACGCCTACATTTTCGTACAGAAGACCTATCCGCTGTTCTATCGTTTGGAAGAAAAGAAGGAGGCAGGTGATGAGTAACATTGAATTTGCATATCCGGCTTTCTTTTATGCCCTGTTGCTGATTCCTTTAATGACGGCATGGTATCTCTGGAGGGGAAGAAAAGGAACTGCTCCCATGAAGTTATCCGGGTTTGAGAACCTTGATGAACGGATTAGATCATCTAAGGTCTGGCTGCGACATCTGTTGGCTCTGCTTCGAATGGCTGTGGTTACATTGATTGTCGTAGTGCTTGCAAGGCCACAATCGTCCAACCAGTGGGAACAGGTAACCACCGAAGGGATAGATATTGTTCTCTGTATGGATGTGTCGGGAAGTATGCGTGCCATGGATTTCAGACCCAACAGGCTGGAGGCTTCTAAAAATGTGGGGATTGAATTTGTGAATGCCAGACAGGATGACCGGTTTGGACTGGTGGTATTTGCCGGTGAGAGTTTTACCCAATGCCCCATGACCACCGACAGGGCTGTAGTGGTTAACTTTCTGAAGGAGATTAATTTTGGAGTGATTGAAGATGGAACGGCCATAGGAATGGGACTGGCAACAGCAGTAAACCGCATCAGAGAGAGTAAAGCGAAAAGCAGGGTTATTATTCTTCTCACCGATGGAGTTAATAACAGGGGAGATGTGGGACCTGTAACAGCTGCGGAGATTGCTGCAGGTTTTGAAATCAGGGTCTATACCATTGGTGTGGGTTCCAAGGGGAATGCACCCATTCCTGTACAGGATATGTTTGGGAGGACCGTCACCAGGGACATGCCGGTTGAGATTGATGAAGAGGTGTTACAGCAAATTGCGGAAACCACCGGGGGAACCTATTTCAGGGCCACAGATAACAACAAGCTACGAGAAATATACCAGGAGATTGATCAGCTGGAGAAGACCAGACTGGATGTAAAACATTTTAGTAAGAAAAAGGAGGAGTATTTCCCTTTCCTGCTGGCAGCCATGATTATTCTGCTGGTTGAAGTACTCCTCAGATACACCTTATTCAGAACAATTCCCTAGCAATGATCCAGTTTGCACATAAGGAGATATTATGGTTCTTGCTGGCCGCGGGACTGATGATTGTTGGATATATACTCTATTGGAGGCACCGCAAACAGTCGCTGGTTAAGCTGGGCGACAGTGAACTGCTTGAAGAGTTGATGCCGGAAGCCTCCGGTTGGGCCCTGCATTGGAAATTTATGCTTCTGTTTACGGGTACTGTGCTGCTCATTATTGCTGCATCCGGACCCAGGATAGGATCCAGGCTCCAGGAGGTGGAGCATAAGGGAAGGGAGATTATTATAGCACTGGATGTTTCTAACAGTATGCTGGCCGAAGATATAAAACCTTCCAGGCTAGAGCGTTCCAAGCAGTTGATCAACCGGATGGTCGACCGGATGTCCAATGATAAGATCGGCTTGATTGTATTTGCCGGGGATGCCTATACTCAAATTCCCATTACTGATGATTATCCCAGTGTAAAGATGTTTCTCTCAGGTGCAGGTCCTGAAATGGTGTCAAAACAGGGGACCGCTATTGGTTCGGCCATTCATCTGGCAGTCCGTTCATTCTCCAATAAAGAGAAGGAGCGTTTGGCCGGGGAGAGTGTTCCCAGCCAGGCCATCGTTGTGATTACCGACGGAGAGAATCATGAGGATGATGCCGTTGGAGAAGCTTCCCGCGCAGCAGAGCAGGGTATTAAGGTGTATACTGTTGGGTTGGGAGATCCCAATGGGGTTCCGATACCCCTTTCTCCCGGTAGTAGTGCTACAAGAAGGGATCGTGACGGTAATGTGGTGGTCAGTAAACTAAATGAAAAATTATTGAAGGAGGTGGCTGCAGAGGGCAGGGGAGCTTACATCCAGGGCGACCGGATCAACAGTCTGATTGATGAACTGGATAAGCTGGAACGGGCCGAACTCAAAACCCGTGTGTTTGCCGAATTTGCCGAGCGGTTCCAGTACTTTGCCGGTTTCGCGCTTCTGTTCCTTGTGGTTGAATTCTTTCTTCGCTCAAGGAAGAACCGGCTGTTGCTGCGCCTGAACCTATTTAAAACAGATGATTAACAGAGGGATGATAAAGAGATCAGGTCTGACACTATTGGTGCTTATGGTAGTCATCCATGCTTATGGACAAAATGAGCGAAAGGTGATCCGGGATGGCGTCAGGGCATACGGAGACGGCGAGTTTGAAGAAGCCGAAGTTCAGTTTCGGAAAGCTGAGAATATTAACCAGGAGTCGTACATAGCAGAGTTTAATACCGGTACCGCTCTTTATGGTCAGAAGAAATATGAGGAGACTGTTAAACAGTACGAGTCACTACTCGAGCAGACAGATGAAGCTGAAAAAACAGCCCAAATATGGCACAATATTGGGAACAGCTTGCTGGAGGCTCAGCA
>JAGLTY010000081.1 GCA_023135025.1 Bacteroidales bacterium
TTGGAGCCTCTGCTTTTGGAATCTTTGCTTTTGGAGCCTCTGCTTTTGGAATCTTTGGTTTTGGAGCCTCTGGTTTTGGAGCCTCTGTTTCAGGGGTTAACTCCTGAATCACCTTCACTTCGTAGTTGGAGAGCCGCTTGCCCCTGGCTTTGTAACTTTTGATGCCGATAAACTCGGCCACTTCGATGATCTCCGGATTGCGGTTCTTGTTTTTCCCACCAAACTTCAGCTCCAGCCGGGGGTACTCCACCTCGGTGATACTGATAAGCCTCGATTCGGGATGCTCCCCGATAAAGCGGGTCTGTTTGGTGCCCGGTTCAATGAGGAATCGTTTCAGGTAGTAATAATTTTGTTCTGCATCGAAGTAGGCTGCCGACCAGATCTTCCCCTCCCTGTACTTTTCGATGATCTGCACATCATCTTCAAAATGGTTACTGAGATCAAAATTGGTGGTCCGGAAGTGCCCCGATTTGGTGATAACCATGATCTGGTCCTCCCCTGAGAATTCGCCCAGGAATATCCCCCTGGCATCCACATTCAGCCGCATCACATCCTCGTCGAACCAGATCTTTCTTCCGCCCAGGGTCGAGACCCCCTTCTCCTTGATGATAATTTTCTGGACCGAGAATTTGGTCAGGATATTCCCTAAGGTACCTCTTCCCTTGATGGCCAGTTCGGCAAAATCAAACTCGAAAACAGGATTTTTCAACCGGGGTCTTGGTCTTAGGTATACCTTGATCACCTCTGCTTCACCATTGGGGTTGGCACTGAAGTAGAGAATCTTGGTGTGTTTGTGTTCCTTCCCAATATTGTACTGCTTATCGCGTGTGATCCCGGTCACCGGGGCACGTTTCATCATCACATTTCCAGAGTTGCCATCAAAGTAAACCACGTTGTAAATGGTGCGGCTGTCGTTTTTCTTAAAGACCGCAGCATGGATAATATCCTTGCCCGCAAAATGCTTATCAGCCACCCTGGAGATGGTATAGTTGCCGTTCTTCAGGAAGACGATGATATCGTCAATATCGGAACAGTCACACACATAATCATCTTTCCGAAGGGAGGTGCCTATGAAGCCGTCTTTGGCATTCATATAGAGTTTCTGATTGGCCACAACAACCTTGGTGGCTTCGATACTGGCGAAATTCCGGAGTTCGGTTCGCCGGTCCATCCCCTTGCCGTACTTCTTTTTGATCTGTTTGAAGTAGTTGATGGCATAGGTCACCAGGTTATTCAGGTGGTTCTTCACCTCCTCCATCTCCTCTTCCAGGGATCTGATATATTCATCGGCCCGCTTCACATCAAATTTGGAGATCCGTTTGATTTTGATCTCGGTCAGCTTGATGATATCTTCCCGGGTCACTTCACGCAGGAGCAGTTTCTTGTAGGGATCGAGACCTCTATCTATGGTCTCAATCACGCTCTCCCAGGTTTCACACTCCTCGATGTCACGGTAGATCCTTTTTTCGATAAAGATCTTCTCCAGGGAGGAGAGGTGCCAGTTTTCCTGCAGCTCCCTCAACCTGATCTCCAGCTCCTGTTTGAGCAGCTCCTTGGTATGGTCGGCATTTACCCTCAGGATCTCGCTGACCCCCACGAAACGGGGTTTGTTGTCATCGATCACACAGCAGTTGGGTGAGATAGAGATTTCACAATCGGTAAAAGCGTAGAGTGCGTCGATGGTTTTATCGGAAGAGATATTGGCTCCCAGGTGGACCAGTATCTCTACATGTTCGGCGGTATTATCGTCGATTCGCTTGATTTTGATCTTTCCCTTTTCACTGGCCTTGATAATGGTTTCAATCAGGCTCACAGTGGTCTTTCCATAGGGAAGGTCCCTGATTACCAGGGTCTTGTTATCTACCTTTTCAATCTTGGCCCTGACCCGAATGGCTCCGCCACGTGCTCCGTCGTTGTAACGTGACACCTCTGCCAGTCCGCCCGTTGGAAAATCGGGAAAGAGTTCAAATTCCTTTCCCTGCAGGTATCGGATTGAGGCGTCGATCAGTTCATTGAAGTTATGTGGAAGGATTTTGGAGGAGAGCCCCACGGCGATCCCTTCAGCGCCCAGAGCCAGCAGCAGCGGAAACTTTACCGGCAGCGTGACCGGTTCTTTGTTCCGGCCGTCATAGGAGAGTTTCCATTCGGTGGTTTTGGAATTGAAAAGTACCTCGTTGGCAAAACCGGAAAGCCGTGATTCAATATAGCGGGAGGCAGCAGCACCATCGCCTGTATAGATATTTCCCCAGTTTCCCTGGGTATCTACCAGCAGCTCTTTCTGGCCCAGTTGCACCAGTGCGTCCCCTATGGAGGCATCGCCATGGGGGTGATACTGCATGGTGTTACCTATGATATTGGCTACCTTGTTGAACCGGCCATCGTCGATCCGCTTCATGGAGTGCATGATGCGGCGCTGTACCGGCTTCAGTCCGTCAATGATATGCGGTACGGCGCGTTCAAGGATCACATAGGAGGCATAATCGATGAAATAGTCCTCATACATTCCTGTCAGGCGGGTGATCTTCACATCCTCCACGGAATGCTTCTCTTCAGGTTGTGTGTCCAATGATGTGTCGTCGAAGTCTGTCATCTGTTTTTACACTGATTCTTCTTGTCTATGTCGGGTTGAAAAACCGGGTCAGGCAACATCCACCGGATCCTCTTCCACCCTGAGCCTGTCTATGATAAAATTCTGTCGTTCGGGTGTGTTTTTACCCATATAGAAGCTGAGGATCTCTTTCACATCATCCTCTTTTTTCAGGCGTACAGGTTGCAGCCTGATATCGGGACCAATGAAATGCTTGAACTCATCCGGGGAGATCTCACCCAATCCTTTGAAACGGGTAATCTCAGGACTCCTTCCCAGCTTCTCAATGGCACTGTTTTTCTCGTCGTCAGAGTAGCAGTAGAAGGTCTCCTTCTTGTTCCTTACCCTGAATAGTGGGGTTTGCAGGATAAAGAGGTGACCGTTGCGGACCAGGTTGGGAAAGAACTGCAGGAAGAAGGTGAGCAACAGCAGCCGGATATGCATTCCGTCCACATCTGCATCGGTGGCAATAACCACGTTTTTGTACCTCAGTCCGTCGAGCCCATCCTCGATATTCAGGGCCGCCTGGAGCAGGTTAAACTCCTCATTTTCATATACCACCTTCTTGGTGAGGCCAAATGAGTTCAGCGGTTTCCCCCGCAGGCTGAATACCGCCTGTGTATTTACGCTTCTCGATTTGGTGATGGAACCGGAGGCGGAGTCCCCCTCGGTGATAAAGAGGGTGGATTCGTTTTTCCGGTTATCTTTCCCGTTGTAATGGATTCGGCAGTCGCGTAGCTTCTTGTTATGCAGGTTCGCCTTTTTGGCGCGCTCCCTGGCCAGTTTCTTGATCCCCGATATGGCCTTGCGTTCCTTCTCCGACTCCTGGATCTTCTTCAGTATGGCATGGGCAGTGTCGCCATGTTTGTGGAGGTAATCATCCAGTTTAGAGGTGAGGAAGTTCATAATGAAATTCCTTACAGAGGGACCTTTGGGCCCGATATCTTTCGATCCAAGTTTGGTTTTGGTCTGTGACTCAAAAACCGGTTCTTCCACCTTGATACTGATGGCGGCAATGATGGAGGTACGTATATCGGAAGCGTCAAAATCTTTTTTGAAAAAGTCACGTATTGTTTTTACAAGCGCCTCTTTGTATGCTATCTGGTGTGTGCCGCCCTGGGTGGTATGCTGTCCGTTTACAAAGCTATAGTACTCCTCGCCGTACTGGTTGCCATGGGTGATGGCCACTTCTATATCACCGTTTTTCAGGTGTATGATGGGGTAGAGCCCCTCCCCGCTCATATTCTCATGCAGCAGGTCGAGCAGTCCGTTTTTTGATTGAAACTTCTGACCATTATAACTAATGGTAAGCCCGGTGTTGAGGTAGGTGTAGTTCCGGAGCATCGCTTCGATATACTCATCTATGAAGTTGAACTTCCCGAACATGGTGTGGTCGGGTTCAAAGGTGATTATCGTACCGTTCTTCTCAGTAGAGTTTCGTTGCTGATGGTTTTTCACGATCTCCCCTTCACTGAAATCCACAACCTTCTCTTTACCTTCCCTTACCGACTGGATGGTGAAACTGGAAGAGAGGGCATTTACCGCTTTGATCCCTACACCATTGAGGCCCACCGATTTCTTAAATACCTTGGAATCGTATTTGGCACCTGTATTCATTTTGGAAACCACATCAACCACCTTTCCCAGCGGAACACCCCGACCGTAATCACGGATAGAGACCCGGTGTTCGTCGATGTTAACCTCGATGGTTTTACCGAAACCCATCATATATTCGTCGATGCAGTTATCGATCACCTCCTTCATCAAAATGTATATTCCATCATCGGGGGAAGAGCCGTCTCCCAGCTTCCCGATATACATGCCCGGACGCTTGCGGATGTGCTCTTTCCAGTCGAGTGTCCGGATGGTATCTTCTGAATAATTCGCCGTCATATCAATTTCCTCTTTGGCAGCACAAAGATAACCAAAAGTATGGCCTGGGCATCATCCAGTTTTCAACACAGAACTCTTTAAAAGCGGTTAAAAAGGGGGTGGAATCAGATCCATTCAACTGCCCGAACCTCCATGCGGGTGCGGCTTCCGGGGTGATAGGTCCCCAGGGAATCAAAATCCCACCACCAGCTACTGTGCCTGATCCCGTCGGGTAAGTCGGTGTAAAGCAAAGCCTTGGATGATTTCGTTCTATTTTTGTCCGTCACCTCTTCAGTGGTGTCTGTCACCAGGCATCCCGGTTTTTTTGAGATCCACTCCAGGTGAAATGCCTGGATGGCAGCGCGAAACGAAGTGAGGGACCCCTGTTGAAAATGGCCCTGCTTCCGGATATAGTCACACAGGATAATATCCAGTTGATTCAGCAGATTGACCGATACCAGGGCATCCGGTTGGATATGCTCAAGGGGAGGTTTTAGTGAGATATGATCAGTGATGTTTCCCTTCTGCAGGGAGATTTTACTATCCCGGCAGAGCTGCCAGATCTGTTCAATGGCCCCTCCGGTGAGATCCTCCTCGATCAACTCTACCTGGCTTATGGCGGCTGTTTTTTTACGAATCTGGATGGGGTGATGAATATCAACCAGGTAGATATGCTTAAACCTTTTGATCAGGTGATCAAGTGGTACATCGAGCAGCCATCCGCTGCCCAGAACAGCTACTGACTCTGCCTCTGTCTGATTAAATGAACCGGCGATAAAGTTGCGGCTGTTTTCCAGGTGGTTTTCCCAGGGAGACACTTCACGAATGTAGCGGTTCATGATCCCTTCCTGGTCCTTCAGAAATCCCATGCGCCGTATGGCCTGGCCCTGCTTTTTCATGCCAACCCTTTCTCCTCTTCCAGCCTGGCGATCCCCTCCTCCATCTTCTCCCTTGTCAGAATCATCAACTCTTTGACATTCAGCCTCTCCACCTCGCTTACAGGGATCTCATCCAGTACCCGGATATGAATAGAAGTTTTCCCCTTTAACACCCATGAACCACGGTCAAAGGTATTTTCCGATCCGGTGTGGACAATGGGGATCACCCCGCAACCCATTTTTTTTGCCAGCAGGAAGGCACCCTCTTTAAAGGGCCTCATATCACTGCTCTTTGAGCGGGTCCCTTCCGGGAAGAGAAGGATGGAGGAGCCTTGTGCAATTTCATTTTCGGCCTGGGAGAGAAATTGTGCCCCCGAACGCAGCGATTCCCTTTTGATCCTGATGGAATTTGTCAGAGAGAGTACCATGCCGATAAATGGCAGCCTGAAGTTTTCATCTTTGGAGGTCCATTTGTAGGGTCTCCGTATTTTATAGAGGGCCAGGATATCGACCAGAGAGCGGTGGTTGGCCACCATCACCACCGGGCGGTTCCATGGGATTTTCTTTCGGCCTTCCAGGTGAATTTTCCAGAAGGGGATCAGCGACTGATAGTGCCAGGCCCAGAAGGTCCCCATCATGTGGGTCGCAACCCTGCGCCTGTCCCACCAGAAGGTAGAGACCCATACCAGCAGGAAGAAGGGGGTAATGATGATGGAGGTGATGGCCATGGTGATCCATGCAAAAATGGAGTATACTTTAAGTAGCAGCTTCATGAATGCCTTTTATCGCCGCAAATTACAAATATATGGTTAACCCATCTCCGACATGTTGTTTAATTCATGGTTCAGTTTCCGGGGATTGACCTTTTTTTTCCTGATTTGTGCATTATCAAAAGGAAATCTCCTATTTTTGGCATGCTCCGCTGTTTTTATAGTTGTTTAGATGTCAAAAGCACCACTACTTATACTGTTTGCAGTAATGTGTGGCCTGTTAACAGGTTGTATTGAACGGTATTATCCTTCTGAGGATGATCTAAAAACCGGCACCCTGGTGATCAATGCCCACCTGACGGACCAGCCGGGATACCAGGTGATTGAAATCTCCAGGTCCGTTACTCTTCTCTTTCCCTCCGCGGATCCTGTATCGGGAGGTTTTGCCCAGGTGATCCGTGAAGATGGTGAATTCAGGGAGTTTTTAGAAGAGAGGCCCGGTTTTTACGGGTGCGATCTGGATGAACCATTCCTGCAAACGGGAATGTCATACATGGTTCATGTCATCACTCCCAATGGGAATGAGTACGAGTCCGGGTTTGATAAGCTGAGGCCCGTTCCTGAAATTGACTCCATTTACTATGAGGTTGAGTCCGCCAGTTATCAAACAGAAAGTGACTCCACCGACGGAATCCGTTTTTATATCGATTTCACCTACAATGATGAGGATTACGATTATATCCGGTGGGATGTGACCGAGACCTATGAATTTCACAATCCCGATATGGAGGCTTTCATATGGGATGTGGATCGCAAGGTAAAACCTTTGCCCGATACCAGTAACTACCGCGTCTGCTATATCACCAACCAGCTCTCTGAAATACACAGTATGGCACTGACCTATCTCGATTTTGAGATATACATCAGGAAGCCCTTTGCTTTTGTGTCGAATATTCAGCAGGAGCAAAAGCTGAAACATAAATACAGCGTACTCATTAAACAATATTCCATGGGGGAGGAGGCTTTCCACTACTGGAACGAGCTAAAAAAGACCTCACAGGAGCAGGGATTTTTGTTTGACAGGCAGCCGGCACTGCTAAAATCCAATATCCACAATGTGAATGATGAAGAGGAGACTGTTCTGGGATTTTTCAGTATGGCCGGGGTGACCGGGGCCAGGGCATTTGCCGAGAAGCCGGAAGGGGTTGACCTCAGCCTCTATGAATGGTACTGCTACCCGGTGGAAAAGGGACCCCGGGGACGGGTCACCACAGCAGATCTTCCTATGTATTTTGCGCGGGCATGGAGAGATGGAGAATCTGTATATGCAGAGGTAAACAAACATTGTGTGGACTGCCGGGACTATAAGAACAGTACACATATTCCACCTGATTTCTGGTAATTTACAGAGTAGAATGGTGAAGGTAGTCTCAAATATAGGTTGGATGGTTCTGTTGATAATGATCAGCGGGTGTGTGGAGCGCTATTATCCTGAAGATGATGACCTTATAACGGGCACCCTGGTGATCAATGCCCACCTGACGGACCAGCCGGGAGTGCAGGTCATTGAGATCTCCAGGTCGGTGGACCTGACCTCCCCTTCGTTTAACCCGGTATCGGGAAGTCTTGCCGAGGTGATCCGGGAGGATGGGGAACTAAAGGGATTTTCAGAATTCAAGCCGGGTTTTTATGAGGCTGACCTGGATGATTCGTTTCTGCAGACAGGTGCCTCTTATATGATTCATGTGATTACACCCGATGGGAATGAGTATGAGTCCGGTTTTGATAAGCTGCGGCCCGTGCCGGCAATCGACTCCCTCTACTATCTGGTGGAAATCAACAGTTACGCCTATGAAGAGGATTCCACCAGCGGAGTCAGGTTCTATGTTGACTTTACCTACGATAACGAGGCCTATGAATATATCCGGTGGGATCTGACCGAGACCTATGAATTTCACAACCCCGATATGGAGGGCTTTATATTTGATGTGGATTTTCAGCTGAAGGAGTTGCCCGATACCAGTAACTACCGCG
>JAGLTY010000082.1 GCA_023135025.1 Bacteroidales bacterium
ACCATCTCTTTTCCAAGGCTCCAAAAGGCTTCCAATGTAAAATATGACCAGAAGTGGATCGTTAGTGATGCGGACTTCACCCGCATGGTGGCCATACTACGGCTTGCAGTTCCATATACCGGCCTGATCCTGACGGCCCGTGAGCCGGCTGCCATTCGTGATGAGGTGCTTCAGTTCGGAGTTTCACAGATCGATGGGGGAACCAAAATCGAAATGAAAGGATATACCGAGAAGGATCAGCATCAGGACCTGGATGCTGAGCAGTTTCAGATCAGCGACAACCGCTCCCTGGCCGAAGTGATGGAGGAGTTGATCGAGAACGATTACCTGCCCTCTTTCTGTACTGCCTGCTATCGTACCGGGCGGACCGGTGAACATTTTATGGAGTTTTCCGTACCCGGATTTATTAAGCGGTACTGCACCCCCAATGCCATCCTTACCATGGCCGAGTATCTGGAGGACTATGCACAGAACGGGACCAAAGAGAAGGGGTACCAATTGATTCAGAAGAACCTGAGGGAGATGGAGCAGGATCAGTTTAAGACAAGGCTGGAGGAGCGGCTGGAGCTTGTGAAAAGAGGCGAACGTGACCTCTATTTCTGATCTCGCACCATTTCTTATATTTACATGATGTAATCTGAGAAATGGCAACCCCCATAAAAAAAACATTCGGTACTGCACCGGTCTACTTTACAGCCATAGCTACCATTCTGGGAGCCATTCTCTTCCTGAGGTTTGGTTTCGCTGTGGGTACCCTCGGATTCTGGGGGGTGATCGGGGTGATCCTGCTGGGCCATATGGTAACCATTCCCACTGCCCTGGCCATCTCCGAAATAGCTACTAACAAGAGGGTAGAGGGTGGCGGAGAGTACTTTATCATCTCCCGCTCCTTCGGACTCAATATCGGGGCCACCATCGGTTTTGCCCTCTTTATTTCACAGGCCATCAGTGTAGCTTTCTACATTATCGCCTTTACCGAGGCATTTGAATCGCTTTTTAACTGGTTCAACACACGCTTTGGGTTCAATTTGCCCCGACAGGTCATCAGTGTCCCTGCCATGATCGGGCTCTCGGCACTGATTTTGAAAAAAGGGGCCTCTGTGGGAATGAAAACACTCTATGTGGTGGTGGCCATTCTTGTTGTCTCACTTGTTCTTTTCTTCCTGGGAAGTACAGAGTATGCTGAGACACATACCTTCTCTTTTACAGCGGCGGCCACGGGTGAAAGGGGACAGTTTTTCATAGTATTTGCCATTATCTTTCCTGCTTTTACAGGGATGACCGCGGGAGTCGGCTTGTCGGGCGATCTGAAGAAACCAGGTAAATCGATCCCGCTGGGAACCATCCTGGCCACCTTTACTGGCATGATTGTCTATTTTTTTATTGTCTGGAAACTGGCCTCATCGGCAAGTCCTGAAGCACTCAGTGATCCGGCCAACCAGCTGGTGATGGGCGATATTGCCATTGCGGGTGGGTTGATTATTCCTCTGGGACTGGCCGCCTCCACCTTCTCTTCTGCCATCGGTTCCATACTGGTGGCACCCAGGACTTTGCAGGCGCTGGCCGGAGACCGCTCCTTTCCTTCCAGAAAGGTCAATGCACTTTTGGAGAAGGGCAGAGGAGAGACCAATGAGCCTTTCAATGCCACACTTGTGACAGTGGCTATCGCCCTTGTATTTGTGATTATCGGGGATGTGAATACCGTGGCAGGAATTATCACCATGTTTTTTATGGTCACCTACGGATCGCTCTGCCTGATCTCCTTTCTGCACCATTTTGGGTCGGCACCCTCCTACAGGCCATCGTTCCGTTCCAGGTGGTATCTTTCGTTAATAGGATTTGTGGCCTCCATTTGGGTGATGTTCAAGATCAATACACTGTTTGCCCTGGGTGCCTACCTGATCATGATGCTTCTCTACCTCTATATCAACAATTACCATAAGAACAGGAAAGGGCTGGTATCGATCTTCACCAACGCTCTTTTTCAGCTGAACAGGAACCTGCATGTATACGTTCAGCAGACCAGGAAATCCAGGAGCAAAGATGAGTGGCGCCCCAGTGCCATCTGTATATCCAGGGACTCTTTTAAACGCGACAGGGCCTTCCAGCTGTTGAACTGGATCAGTCACAAGTACGGATTTGGAACCTATATCCATCTTATTGAGGACTATTACTCCAAATCGAGCCGGCTGAAATCGGACAGTGAGTTGGAAAAACTGATCAAAGGCTTCAGTGGAAAGGGGACCCATGTCTATGTGGATACCATGATATCTCCCTCCTATACTTCGGCAGTGGCCCAGGCCATACAGCTACCGGGGATCTCGGGGATGGAGAACAATATGGTGATCTTTGAGTACGACCGCGACAACCCCGACAGTCTGCAGGAGATCGTGGAGA
Organism: Bacteroidales bacterium; assembly: GCA_023135025.1. Lineage (GTDB taxonomy): Bacteria > Bacteroidota > Bacteroidia > Bacteroidales. Next base: position 2,398 of record JAGLTY010000082.1, read on the forward strand.
ATTTTGCCCTGGTCAATGCAGGCATGTTTGATGTATGTATCTTCGGGAGCTCCAAGCGATCCATCAACTTCAAAAATGACATCCATGTCTGGATCCGAAGCGACGACTATGAGAACTCACACCTGATGATCCTGCTCAGCTTTATTATCCAGGGGCACCCTGCCTGGCGGAAGAGCGAGATTAAGATCTTTGATGTCTGCAGCCGTGAGAACGAGCAGGAGACCAGGAAGAACCTGGAAGAGTTGGTGAAAACAGGGCGCCTGCCCATCACCTCCAAGAACATCCAGGTGCTTGTGGAACAGTCGGTTCCCGATCCCCGTATGCTGGTCCAGGAACACTCAGCTAATGCGGGCCTCTGTATCATAGGGTTCCATGCCGGTGTCCTGAAAAAGCAGGGGGTTCGGACATTTGACAGGTTTGATGGGCTGGGCAATATCCTTTTTGTCAACTCCCACTCCCAGAAGGAGATCGGTTAACTCTATTTATTGTACATTTTATCTTTGAGGGCCTTGATCGCTTCATCCTCAATATAATCGTCGTAATCCATCAGCTTATCAATAATTCCATTTGGTGTTAGCTCAATGATCCGGTTACAGACCGATTGAATCACCTCATGGTCATGAGACGACATAAAGATATTCTCGGGATACCTGAGCAGACTGTTATTAAAGGCCTGAATGGACTCCAGGTCCAGGTGATTGGTGGGAGTATCCAGGATCAGGGCATTGGCATTGGTAAGCATCAGTCGGGAGATCATACAGCGCATCTTCTCTCCACCGGAGAGAACGGCAACCCGTTTATAGATATCATCTCCCGAGAAGAGCATTTTTCCTAAATAACCACGTATATATGCTTCCATGGTGTCGGTCGAAAACTGGCATAGCCAGTCGAACAGGGTCAGGTCGTTTTTAAAAAAGCCTGAATTGTCCAGGGGAAGGTATGCAGAGGTGATGGTTTGTCCCCACTGATAACTGCCCGCATCGGCTTTCTGATTACCGCTAATGATCTCAAAAAAGGCAGTCATGGCCCTGGGATCTCTGGAGAGGAAAATGATTTTATCGCCCTTATTGGCCTGAAATTCCACATCTTTGAAAAGAATGGTCCCATCCACACTTGCGCTTAACCCGTTCACATCCAGTATTCTGTCGCCCACTTTCCGCTCGGGGGTAAAAATAATACCGGGATATTTCCTGGTGGAGGGCTTAATATCTGCAATATTCAGCTTTTCAATCATCTTTTTGCGGCTGGTGGTCTGCTTTGACTTGGCCACATTAGCGCTGAAACGCGCAATGAACTCCAGCAGCTCTTTTCGTTTCTCCTCTGCTTTTTTGTTCTGCATTTGCTGTTGTCTCAGTGCCAGCTGACTGCTTTGATACCAGTAGCTGTAATTTCCCGCAAACATCTGAATCTTTCCAAAATCGATATCCACAGTGTGCGTACTGATGGCATCCAGGAAGTGCCTGTCGTGGGAGACCACCAGAACCGTGTTTTCATAGTTGGAGAGGTAGTTCTCCAGCCACCTGACCGTATCCAGGTCCAGGTCGTTTGTGGGCTCATCCAGCAACAGGTTGTCGGGCTTTCCAAAGAGCGCCTGTGCCAGCAGCACCCTCACTTTTTGCTTACCGCTCAAATCTTTCATAAGCAAGTCATGCAGCGCCTCTTTAATTCCCAGGTTGCTGAGCAGGGTGGCAGCATCACTTTCGGCATTCCAGCCATCCATATCTGCAAATTGTTCCTCCAGTTCAGAGGATCTGATTCCATCTTCATTGGAATAATCCGGTTTGGCATAGAGCGTATCCTTCTCCTGCATGACATCCCATAGCTGAGTGTGCCCTTTAAGCACACTGTTTAGTACCGTATGTTCATCAAAAGCAAAGTGATCCTGACTCAATACTGAAAGTCGCTCTCCAGGCCCCAGGGATATGTGGCCCGCCGTTGAATCGATCTCTCCTGAAATGGCCTTCAGGAAGGTCGATTTTCCTGCCCCATTGGCTCCAATAACTCCATAACAGTTCCCCGATATAAACTTCATGTTTACCTCCTGAAACAGTACCTGCTTCCCAAATTGTATGCGTAATCCTGCAACTGTGATCATGATGTTATAAAGGTATGTAAGAAAATAAAACTATATTTCGAATTCTGACTAAACTATGAATCATGGACAAAGTTTCAACAATGTTTCTGGCTGCATCTCTGATAATCATCATGTTAGGAATGGGATTATCGCTGGTGGCAGACGATTTTAAAAGGATCATTATATATCCTAAAGCCATCTTCGTGGGTCTTGTCAACCAGTTAATACTCCTGCCGCTTATCGGATTTGCCATCGCCATATCATTTCCTTTAACACCGGAGATTGCCATTGGAATTATGATCCTGGCAGCCTGTCCGGGTGGGCCCACATCGAATCTGATCACCCACCTGGCAAAAGGTGATACAGCGCTCTCCGTCACCCTTACCGCATTGAGCAGTTTCATCACCATTTTGACCATTCCCTTTATCATAAATTTTGCACTGATCCATTTTCTGGATGAAGGACAGATGATCCAGCTGGATGTGGTGGAGACCATTACCCGGATCTTTGTTATTATTATTATCCCGATCATCATTGGGATGATGATCAGACGCTACCGGGAAAAATTTGCCCTGAGGATGGCCAATCCTGTACGCAAGGCCTCCGGAATTGTCATAGCACTGGTAATCATAGGGATTCTTATCAAGGAGAGAGAGAATATTGTACCCTATTTTCAGCAGGCAGGAATTGTAGCCCTGGTTTTAAATGTGGCCACCATGCTGGTAGGGTATTATTCGGCGAAATTATTCAAAATCAAGGATAAGAGGGCTATTTCAATATCCATCGAATCGGGTATTCAGAATGGAACGCTGGCCATGTCGATTGCCATAGTTTTACTTGGAAGTACAGAACTTGCCATTACCCCGGCCATCTATAGCCTGTTGATGTTTTTTACCGGAGGTGTTGCGATCTATTTTGGAAACAGGAGGGATAAAGCAACCCTTGGAACCAAACAGGCCGTTGGTACATAATTACAAACTTCTATAAGTCAGTCCGTAATAGCCAGCTAATTAATAGCCGGACCCACTGATCGGTACCATCTTCCTGGTGCCCCGGCATAGAGGGTGGATTCACTGTGGTTTTCATAGATAACAGTATATACAACCTTAAACCATTTTGTAAATGAATTGTTATCTCATAAATTATTATCTTAGTGTTCCTTCTAATCAATCAACTACCCCTATGAAAAATCATGTGATAGTAATAACCTTTGTCCTGGGACTATTCACCTTTGTTTCGGGCTGCAAAGAGAAAAGTGCAGGAGTGCTGCCTCCTCCCAGTGTTCAGGTAGTACAGGTGATTCAACAGGAGATCCCTGTGATTGAAGAGTTTGTGGGACAAACCTATGGTCTGTTCGACATTGCCATACAGGCACGTGTGGATGGTTTCCTCGAAGGGATACATTTCGAGGAGGGAAGAAGGGTGAGGAAAGGTCAATTGCTCTACTCAATAGATCCTCAACCTTTCGAAGCAAAGGTGGCCGGATCCATGGGTCAGCTTGCAGAAGCGAACACCAGGCTGGTTAAAGCTGAAAGCGACCTGGTCAGGATCAAACCCCTTGCTGAGATCAATGCAGTAAGTCAGAGTGACCTGGATGCAGCTGTTGCCCAACGTGATGCGGCACGTGCTGCAGTTGAAGCTGCAGAAGCAGGGTTGGTATCATCAAAGATAGAGTTGGGATATACAAAAATCTATTCTCCCATTCATGGCGTCATTGGTAAAACGGAAGCTTATCCGGGAGACTATGTGGGAAAAGGTTTTGCGGATGTGGTCCTGAATGAGGTATCCAGGATCGATACGGTACTGGTTAATTTTCATATCCCGGAAGAGAAGTACCTGGAAATTGTCCGTCCATTCCTTGCCCAAACGGATTCAGCCAGGATTCAACGCCAGCAGAATAAGCAGGGACTGACCATGATACTGGCGGATGGGACCGTTTATCCGCGGGAGGGGAAACTCGAATTTATAAACCGCCAGGTAAATGCAACCACCGGAACTATTTTAGTGCAGGCATCTTTCCCCAATCCGAGCCTGATTCTCAGACCGGGACAATTTGCCAGGGTTAGGGCCGTCATAGACGTTATTTCCGAAGGGTTACTGATTCCCCAGAGATGTGTACAGGAGATGCAGGGTATTTATAATGTTTATGTGGTGAATGATCAGGATGAAGTAGAATTTCGCAAGATCGGGGTGGGATCTACATACCAGACAAGCTACCTGATTGTGACAGAAGGTCTCGCTCCAGGAGATCGGATTGTTTATGAAGGCCTGCAGAAGGTGAAAAGCGGGATAAAAGTAAATCCGGTGTTGAAGGATATTTCCAATTCAGAATCAGAAAATTAAGATAGCATGGGTAATTTTTTCGTCAGACGACCAATCGTGGCGATGGTCATAGCCATTGTCATTTTAATCATCGGCACCCTCTCTTTGCTTACTCTCCCCATGGAGCAGTATCCCGATATCACTCCTCCAATGGTGGAGGTTCGTGCAAATTATACCGGTGCCAATGCACTGAATGTGGAGCAATCGGTGGCCACACCCCTGGAACAACAGATTAACGGGGTGGACAATATGATCTATATGAAGTCGATCAATGCCAACGACGGATCGATGAACATCCAGATCACCTTCGAGGTGGGTACAGATCCCGACATGAATACTGTCTTTGCCCAGAACCGTGTCTCATCAGCCACGCCCAAACTTCCCGAAGAGGTGAAGCGAATCGGGGTTAATACCCAGAAGACCATGAGCAGCATGATCATGGCCATCTCTCTCTATTCTGATGGAAGGTATGACCAGGATTTTCTGGGCAACTATGCGCTGATCAACATCTCAGACATCCTTGCCCGGATAAAAGGGGTAGGGCGTGTGAATGTTCTCGGAGCAAGTGATTACTCCATGCGCATCTGGGTGAAACCGGACCGCCTGGCCCATCTGGGTATTACAGTTCCTGAAATCATCAATGCCATCAGGCAGCAGAATGTGATCGTACCAGGAGGTAAATTCGGAGCTGAACCCGCTCCTGCAGGTACCGATTTTACATACAATGTGCGGATGCCCGAACGGCTTGTTTCGGAAGAGGAGTTTGGTGCCATTGTGATCAGAACCACCAGCGATGGATCACAGGTCAGGGTCAGGGATGTGGCCTCTGTTGAACTGGGTGTTGAATCATATAATGTTGTAACCCGCTTTGCGAAACAGGATTGTGCGCTTATTACCCTTTACCAGGCACCCGGAACCAATGCGGTGGATCTTGCCAGTCAGGTGATCGGGGCCATGGAAGAGATGAAGGGCTCATTTCCGGAGGGTGTATCTTACGACGTTGGACTTGATGCCACATTGCCGATTACCGCAGGAATCAAGGAGATTGTGATCACGCTGCTGATAGCGCTTTCACTGGTGATCCTGGTTGTTTTTATTTTTATCCAGGATATCAGGGCTACACTCATCCCTACCATCGCCATCCCCGTTTCATTGATTGGGGCATTTGCCATTTTCCCCCTGCTTGGATTTACCATCAATGTGCTGTCGCTTCTTGGATTGGTGCTTGCCATCGGGATTGTAGTGGATGATGCCATTGTGGTGGTGGAAAATATTCA